>NZ_CAPG01000082.1:0-72724 GCF_000321185.1 Bacillus sp. AP8 | reverse complement strand
TATATTTACCCATATGAAACCACCATGAGATACTGCCTAATCTATTATTTTAATAGTTCATTTAATTGGTCCTTATATATTTCAACATTCCAATCTTTTCTTTCTGCTGATTTAACTGCCTTTTCAGCATATTTAATAGCTAATTTCTTATCATAGAACAATGATATATTAGATAATTTCTCATAAATGGAAGGGGTATCAACATATTCAGTATATTTTACTAAATATCTTTCAGCTTCTTTATAATCTTTTTCTTTAACGTATATGTCTACTAGATATTGTAAAAGTAATGGTGCTTCATTAAAGTAAAACCCTTTTTCTTCAAATATAAACAGAATTTGATTTTTAACCTTTTCATACTTTCGATTGTTGAATAAGTCCTCTATTTCTTTCAGAGATTTAATATCACTATCAAAGAATGAATGAAAAGAATCTAATTTAATTTGAGTTAAATTTTCAAATGCCTTTCTAAATGAGGTACCTTTCCCCATCTCATTAATTACCTGATTAATAACTGTAATTTTTTTTGGTGAATAATATATTCAACTGCAAACATCATTTCAATATATTGTGAACCATAGTAAGCATTTTTCCCATCATCCATTTTTTTCGGGGATATATCCATCAAAGGCTCACTTTTGACTACTCGTTCTGTAATAGTAGAAGGGCTAAGCCTTTGAGCAAAAGACATAGCAATACCTTCATGAAACCACAATGGGATGTCGTCTACATTGATATTTTGGTCCTTGACATATTCAGTAAAATATAAATGAGCTAATTCATGGGCTAGTATATTGTCAAATTGTTCTTTTTCCATCTCACTATTTAAGTATATTATTTTCAAATATTCGTAGTAACTTCCTTTATCATCATGTTGTAATTCTTCATCACTTTTCCCTAAAAAAATATGAATTTCTTTTTTAACAACATAATTGAACCATTCTTTTTGAAATGAAGTAATTTTCCTAAGATAATCTTCTATCCCTTCAACTTTCTCTTCACTTTCTGGGTTATAATGAAATACGATATTTCCAACTTTTTTCACTTTATTTGTATCATAATAGGATTTAAAAAGTTCTATCTTATAAAATTTATAAATTAAGAATAGTGATGTAAACACCACTAATAAAATCGATACTCCCACTACTATAAACTTTTTCATTACAACCTCCTTCCAAGTATCTTTCCATGATTTATTTTACTTCAATACAGTATTTAGGAAATTATTCCTTAGTTAAACTGCCCTGTTAGCTCCTTAACAGAAAAAGGCTATCACAGAGCGCTTGATATTGTAGTAAAGTACCTGTTACTTTAATAACACTACCTCTATACTATAAATAGAACCTGTTCAATAAATAGAACAAATTTTATTCTCCTACAGTAAACTTACCAATAATGGTCTCACCATCAACATCATACAAAGGAATTTCTCTTGATTTAGCTTCATTTGTAAGTTTAACTGCTTCTTCAGGGGTGTTAGGATGTGGATCATCCAAATCTTCCTTTTTTACATACCCTAACCGTCTATTCCGTAAGCTCTAATTAAATCAGGTTCATTCTCATAAGAAGAAGCACCTGCTGCTGAACCAAACGTTTGCCCTTGTCCATTTTGAGGATAAGTTATTTTTATTTCATGTTTGGAGTTATCATCTATGTTGTCAGCTAAACTATCACTGAAGAAAAAACCACCAATAACCACACCTAAAAAACGAGTACACCACTAACAAATAAAATCCGTTAAACATAAAAAATATCCTTCTTTAATTAATTGACTAAAAACTCTATAGTCTCCTAACGCTATTCTGCTCCGTTTGTTTAATAACATTTATTCATAAAATCTAATATAGAAATACATCAAATAATTTTGATCAGTGTCCAAAACTTAATTTCTTCTTTAATCATTTAAAACTATTTTCATATATATCAAGGAACTTCATTATCATTCCACCTTGTTGTCTATCAGTTTCATCTTTTAATTTCAAGTTGCCAAGCACATGTCATATAGCTCCTCTTAATAAGACAATTTATATTATATAAGGAGTTTTCTAATGGGTGTTGCTAAATAGATTTACCATTCTTCTTTGCTTTATTAGCTCGAATGGCGATTTAGAGAACCTCGTTCAAGAAATACAGAAAACCGAATAGAATCGAAACAATTCCTGCCCCAAATCCACCTTCATCATATAGAGCGACAAGCTTGAACGTTCGTAACGGAGATAGGATTAATATTATGCCCCCACTAACCCCCAGCCATTTCGATTTTATGAAGGTAGTCAAAAAAGCCAACACATTGGAAATTTCGAATACAAGCAAGCCTAACAACCAGATGATAGACTCATCATTCATAGTTCTTCCTCCGTCCTATCTGAATAGGCACCACCATCATGTTACCATATATTGTAAATACATGTATATAAAGAGATTGGTAGGATGGGAAGGTGCTGAAGAGACTTCTAATTGAGATATTAACGGGAAACCACTACATTCTAATAATTTTCTTCAACAAAAAATGCCCTCTTATCCATAAATAAAAACCGTCAATATGACGGCTCTGATTGGTATTCTGCTACCTCTTTTGGAACTTTGAAACTAAAGTTTAGTTTCTTATTTTTAAAAGTACAAAATAAAGATGTGTTTTCAGATGAAAATCTCTCCATTTTTATTACTACATCTTATGAGAAGGATTGATATGCTTAAAGCAAATATAACTGTCAAATTAACTCTTTTCATAAAATACACCTCTATATGCCACAATCAGTTGTTTTATATGAAAAATTTTAACATTTCTAATTTATTATCCATAGGTTCGTGGTTGTAATCAAATTCAATCTTAGGGCTTATATTTATTTCGTCAAATTAAACCTTAATGCACTATCCTACCTCGTCGCATTATATAAAAAAGCTCTGGTAACATTCTTTTAAAACATAGCAAAAAAGCCAACGATTACTCGTTGACTTCCTTTATTACAAATACTTCTTATAAATCCCCTTACTATCATACGTATATAGAATTGGCTTTTCCTCAACCTTCGTCTCCATATGAACACCACGGCCCCAAAGCTGATAAATATAAGGCATTACTTTTTCTAAATACTTTACATCAAGTTCAATACCTTCATACCAATGTTTTAGGTACAACTCACCATTCCGTAAATAATCGCCATCATTCACCGTGATATAAGGGAAGCCACCATTCACCCGCATATTGACGAGCTGATCGCGTACATGCGTCCATTCTTTGTCTACCACCTTGTAATCTTTCCCTTGCTTCTGGAACAAATACATATCCTCTCTCATCACAAGGTCTTTTGTTAAATAATTGCGTAAGAAGGAAATATCAGATTCAACTTCACGTACCTCAAACATCTGCTCACGACCTGAGTTTGGTTTCACACCTCTTCGAATCATTTCGTCAGTAGGATTGTTGTAACGCTCTTCAATGTCTTCAAAGATTTTTAAGCCTAAGTAATATGGGTTAATGCTTGTGCGGGATGGCTGCACTACGCCAGCGTTAAGCTTCGCAAATTCTAAAGACTCCCCCGATGTTAAGTCCATTTCACGGAGAATTCTTTGGTGCCAATAACTAGCCCAGCCCTCATTCATGATTTTCGTTTCAAGCTGTGGCCAAAAATACAGCATTTCTTCTCTCATCATCGTTAAAATATCGCGTTGCCAATCCTCTAGCTCTCGACTGTACTGCTGAATAAACAATAATAAATCTTTTTGTGGTTGAGGTGGGAACTTTTTATACTTTTTCTTTGGTAATTCTTTTTTCACTTCTTTCTTATCTAAGTTCCACAAATCATCATACGTAGAAATGCTTTTCTTAATTTCTTCTTCCTCATCCTCCAAAATAATAGTGGAAGCAGGACGGAGTAAAGCGGGGTCAATATGCTCTTCAATCGACAAAACAGCATCTAAAAATGTTTCGACTTCTCTCTTACCGTATTCAATTTCGTATTGGCGAATGCGATCAGCTGTAGCTGCCATGCTTTCAACCATGTCTCGTTTTGTATTTTGAAACCGTATATTATTTTTGAAGAAATCACAATGAGCTAACACATGAGCAACAATTAACTTATTTTGAATTAAAGAATTAGAATCTAATAAAAATGCGTAACAAGGGTTTGAATTGATTACTAATTCATAAATTTTGCTTAAACCAAAGTCATAGTGCAGTTTCATTTTATGAAATTGCTTTCCAAAACTCCAATGTGAGAAACGTGTTGGCATTCCATAGGCACCAAATGTATATATTATCTCACTTGGACAAATTTCATATCTCATCGGGTAAAAGTCTAATCCAAAACCAGTAGCAATTTCTGTGATTTCATCAATGGCTCTCTCTAATGCTCTTTGTTCATTTATGCTCACATCATTCCCCCCTTTTTGTTCTCTTATCACATAGTATGAAAATAGACGTGAAAAATGACGTATCAATTCATTCAAAATAAAATTATAAATCTTATAAAAAACTTTATCTCTTTACCATATCAAATAGACCACTATATATTGAAATTGTTTCCTTTCCGTTGAGATAAGAAAATAGTCCTCTATTTTTCTTACACTATTTCTAAATATAAATTATCTATTCTAGAAACCTATGCCTTTCGTCCATCGCATTATGTTGAATAAATAAGAAAAAAGATTCAAGGTAAAACAGAGCTCCAAACGGAATATTGAGATTGTCCATAAAAATGAAAAAAGAAGAAAGGTGGCGAAATTTGAAACAATAGCAACAGACTAAAAAGGAGATGAAACAAAGGATGTCAAAAAAATTCTTTAATGCTTTTCTAATCACTTTAATTTTTTTACTCACATTCTCATCAGCAGGCACAGGGGTATTTGCCGCTAACAAAACCACAACTAACGAAGCTGCTAAACTTGCAAATTTGGTTGGAGATTTCAATCTTTCCTCTTCCCAAAAAACAAATGTTATAGTTGAATTAACAGAACCTTCTCAAATTGAAGCAAAACAAAAAGGAAAAAGCACTTCAAAAGAAAATCTATCAAAGGTTCGCAATCAAGTTAAATCTGAAATAAACAAATCAATAAAACACTCAAAAATTAATCGCGAGTATGATTTAGTATTTTCAGGTTTTTCATTAGAGTTATCTGAAAATGAAATTCCTTCCCTTTTATCCGTTCCAGGTGTAAAAGCCGTTTACCCTGATGTAGAATATCGAACTACCGACGTGGGAGAAGGAAATATGATATCATCAGAAGAATTTAGTCCTAAAATGGTAAATAGTGCTCCCCATATTGGTGCAAATCAAGCATGGGAATCTGGGTATACCGGAAAAGGAGTTAAAGTCGCAGTTATCGATACAGGAGTTGATTATACACATCCTGATTTAACACACGCTTTCAATAACTATAAAGGTTGGGACTTTGTAGATAATGACAATGATCCTCAAGAAACACCAAATGGTGATCCAAGAGGAGAAGCAACAACCCATGGTTCACATGTAGCTGGAACTGTCGCAGCTAATGGACTAATTAAAGGGGTAGCACCTGATGCTACATTACTAGCATACCGTGTTTTAGGACCAGGTGGCAGTGGTACTACTGAAAATGTTATCGCTGGTATTGAAAAAGCTGTAGAAGACGGCGCAGACGTTATGAATCTATCACTAGGTAACTCGTTAAATGATCCAGATTATGCGACAAGTATAGCTTTGAATTGGGCAATGGCTGAAGGTGTTGTAGCAGTTACTTCTAACGGTAACAGTGGCCCAGACAATTGGACTGTTGGTTCACCTGGTACTGCTGCAGAAGCTATATCTGTAGGAGCGACTCAATTACCTTACAACGTTTATAATTCAACAGTTACTGCAAAAAATATTAATCTCCCATCAGCAAAAGTAATGGGCTTTCCAAATGATGAAGCACTATTATATTTAAATGGCAAAGAATTTGAATTTGTAGATGTAGGATTAGGCGCTCCAGCTGATTTCCAAGGAAAGAACCTAACAGGGAAAATTGCATTAATTAGTCGTGGTCAATATGCATTTGTAGATAAAGCGACAAACGCTAAAAAAGCAGGTGCCGTTGGAGCGATTATCTATAACAATGTTGCTGGAGAACAACCAGATGTTGCTGGAATGGATGTTCCATCTATCAAAATAACTTCAGAAGATGGTCAAAAGCTTCTTGCTGAATTAAAAAAGGGAAATAACAAAGTTTCCTTTAATATTAATTTTGCAAATAGAGTAGGAGAAACAATCGCTGATTTTTCTTCGCGCGGACCAGTTGCTTATAATTGGATGATCAAGCCAGATGTATCAGCTCCTGGTGTAAATATTGTAAGTACGATTCCTACGCATGACCCATCAAATCCACATGGCTATGGTGCAAAGCAAGGTACGAGTATGGCATCACCACATGTAGCTGGTGCAGCGGCTCTTATTTTACAAGCTAATCCTTCATGGAATGTGGAAGATGTGAAAGCAGCATTAATGAACACAGCAGAGGATTTAAAAGATCCTTCAAATGGACAATCTTATCCACATAACACACAGGGTGCAGGAAGTATAAGAGTAGTAGATGCGATTCATACTAAAACACTTGTAACACCTGGCAGTCATTCTTTTGGAACATTCTATAAAGATAGAGGGAAACAAGTAGAAAAGCAAAAATTCACAATTAAAAATATTTCATCTGAACGAAAAACATATAGTTTTGAAGTAAACTTCAAAACTGCTACTGATGCAATTAAAGTTATGACAAGTAATAACCTGAAAATCAATGGTGGTCAATCAAAGGATATTAATATGAATGTACAAGTAGATGCTGGAAAGCTTGCTCCTGGTTATTATGAAGGAACTATAACAATCGGTGACGGTAAGGAAAAATGGGATGTTCCAACTATCCTATTTGTAAAAGAGCCTGATTATCCTCGAGTTCAATGGTTAGGAGCTGAGCAACTCAACTCTAATCAAATTGCAATCGAAGGACATTTCCCAGGCGGAGCTGAAACGGTGGAGCTATTTGTCTATTTATCTAATAAAGATGGACAACCACTTGCATATTTAGGGGATATCGGTGTTTATGAAAACATTCCATCTGGATATTCTACTTTCGAGTGGGACGGCAAGCTTACAAATGGACAGAAGCTACCAGCAGGAAATTACTACAACATCTATGCATACGCTACTTACAAAGGACAATCTGATTTAGCTGGTACAAATATCTTACTAAAATAATAGAAGAACGAATTATAGCCAATTAAAGTAAAAATCGGTTATCCTTATAGATTAATGGGATAACCGATTTTTTAAAATTATCTTACCACTTGCGGCCTGCTCCACCCCCACCGGATGAGCCTCCTCCTCCTTTATCATTCCTTCCACCACCATTATTACCTCCACCTCTACTGATAAGGTTAATAATGACATGGAAGATAAGAAATAAAAGATCTACCTTCTCTTCTCTTGACATGTTACGGGTAAATATTTTCCATAAAAATATCACTACAATAATAACAATAATTCCAATAAAGCCTACAGCAATTTTTTCAAAAAGTGATAAAGGCTCTTCAGATTGCTCACCATTTCCAGTTCCCTGACCATCATATTCTTGAATAATCTCATCGGAAAGAGCCTTACTTATATCTAACACGGCTTGATCGATATTTTCATCCTCTAATGACGGCAAAAGGTATTCGTTCATTAAACGCCCTACCTTTCCATCTGGTAGGATTCCTTCCAAGCCATACCCTACTTCAATCCAAGCATCTCTTTCACCTTTTTTTTCTCCTGGTACTAGAACCACTAGAACCCCGTTATCTTTCCCCTCTTCCCCTAATCCATATGCACGCAAGGCTGCTACGGCAAATTCTTGAACTGTATAGCCTTGTAATGAATCAATTAACACAAATCCAATTTGCGCCGAAGTGCGATCTCTAACCAGATTTGATTGATTAATAAGCTCCTGCTTCGTCGATTCTGATAAATAATGATTAGGATCTGTTACATATATTGAACCTTCTGGATTAGGTATGATATCCTCAACGGCTCCCAAAGCTTGCAAAGGAAAACTGAAAAGAAGTAAAAGAAGAGACAATATGGGAATTACCTGACTTCTTTTGACCTTTCTCATATCAGTCACCTACTTTTGTGTTCCAAAATCAACTTTAACTGGCTCTTGTGCACCTTCACTTGCTTTAAAATATTCTTTCTCATCAAATCCAGCCATACGTGCCACAATCATTCCTGGGAAACGTTTCACTTGGGTATTAAATGATGAAACAATATCATTGTAATCTTTTCTAGCGACAGATAAACGATTTTCAGTTCCACTTAATTCATCCATTAATTGTTGAAAGTTTTCATTTGATTTAAGCTCCGGATAATTTTCTACTACAACTAATAATCTATTTAAAGCACTCGATAACTGATCGTTTGCTTTTGCTTGTTCTTCAGGACTTTCACTTCCAGCTAATTTAGCACGTGCATCTGCAATATCCGTATAAATTTCTTTTTCTTGCGAAGCATAACCCTTTACTGTCTCAACTAAATTAGGAATTAAATCCGCACGACGTTGTAACTGATTTTCAACTTGTGCCCAAGACTTATTCACTTCTTCCTCTTTTGAAACAAATCCATTATAACTAGTAAAAAAAGTAGCAGCTACTCCAATAATAACAACTAAAACAATTAGCCATTTCACAATTTTGGTATTCATCCTATAAACTCCCTTTCTCTTTTATATAAAATATCTACGTTTCATATAAAAAAAAGATTCATCTTATACAAAAACAGAACCATTAAGCAATCTCTCTTAAATCATTATAATCCTTTTTTGAAAATCATATAACTAATGTTCCCTACTCTTTTCATCGTTCAAACCACTATATATAAATGATTCTGTTTAAACATATTTATTTACCAAATGTCTATTTACAATAATTGTAAATTATGATGTAATGTATATAGTTAAAAAATTCACTCATTTCAAAAGACGGGACGTGTGTGAAATGCTTGAACAGCAGAACATGAAAATGATTGATACACATAGCCAATTAAAAGTAATAAGTGATCCTTTTAAAAATCAAGTTTTGTATTTATTAGTAGAAAAAGCGTATACGGGACAACAGCTCTCCAAAATCTTAGAGGTTGCACGTTCTAAGGTTCATTATGCATTAACAGAGCTTGAGAATAACGAACTTATTCACATTGTTAGAAAAGAAGAAAAGAATGGCATTATCCAAAAATTTTATAAAGCTGTTGCCAAAAAATTTATTCTTGATGAACAACTAATACCACAATCCAGTGACTCTGAAGATTATTATCGTAGCTCCTTTTTAAATATTCTATCCCGCGCAAAAATTCGAACTCTATCTGCTCCTGAAGAAGCTTTTCAATACAAAAACCCTAAAATTGGTATGCAGCTTGAAGCTAAAGTAAATGAAGAAGAATTTAAAAATTGGCTGGAGCGATACAAAAAGTTAATAGAAGAATTCAAGCATATGAAAGATGATAAAGGAAAATTTTATTATTTAACTACTATCGGCTTTCAAATAGATGAACCTCTTTTTGACGGTCATGATGAAGATAAAGATAAGTAATAGCCTTAATTTTAAATGCTTAATCCTTAAGCGCTTGGTAACAGACGCTTACACTATGTATGAGGATGTGATTGTATGACCCTACAGTTATTATTTTTCACCATTACAATACAATTAAAAAAGCCTACCATTGAGGAAATAATCGAACAAGAACGAGTGGAATATTTAATAGAAGAAAACAAATTAAAAATTGAACAATTCACCAATAGACATATATGGTAAGTAGGCCCAATATTATAACGGCCCCTCTACTTTAACAACAATATATCCAACTGATTAACCCAATAATAATGAAAGACGTAGTTCAAATCTTTTTGAACTACGTCCCTTCTGTTATTTAAGGATGACAAATGGATATCAACCACTGTCTTAAAAGTGAAAACTAGTCATTCCAAGGAATATTAACGTACACATTAGAGCGTTTGATAAAAAATTAAAAATCACTTTTCAAACAGAATCATCACAAGAAATCTATGATTCCATATTACGTAACCGAGCTTTAGTCGACTGTTTCAATAATTGCAATGCCTTAATTGGCAAATATCCAACTAAGCTTCCTAATGTATATAATAAAACATCATCCACATCAAAAATTCCAAATTTAAAAATCCATTGCAGCATTTCAAAAACGATACTTATACTAACAACAGTGAATAAGGTATATTTAATTGGTAGAAATAATTTTGACAGTAGTGGTAGGATGGCACCTAATGGAGCAAATGCTATTAGAGTTGTCAATATACCTTCTAACTTTGCCATTAAAGGAATTTTTGATAAAAACAGATGATCTATTATAGTATGAAAAGGAATAAAATTCGCTTCTTCCCATCCATACGAAAGAAACTCTAAACGGAAATGATAAATTTGATTAAATGCGTCTTGTATTGAATAATACTTTAATACGATTACTTTCATTAAAATGACCATATACAAAATGAATACAATCCATAAAATACTTTTCCTTACACCCTTCATCCTACCACCTCAATCACAAATTCAATCCTACCTATGTAACTTGTAATTGTATAATACAAACAAAATCTAAAGAAAAACTAAGGATAAATCTAAATAAATTCTTAAGATTTACAAGAAAAAACTTTACCTGTCCTTTTACATTTCATCACTTGGTTGGACTTCTTTCAAATAATGATCCAAAAGATCGAACAAATAATCTCTTAAATCATTAAACTGAAATCCTAATGTTCTTGCTTTGTCATTTAAAATGATAAAATCACTAATAAGATTGTAAGGACTTTCAATTCCTTGATCAGATAGTATAGTATTTTTCCCACTTTTCTTCTCGATGTAATAAATAATTTCTTTCATAGAGATGATGCCATTACTACAAGCATTAATCGGACCACAGTATTCATTTTCGCCAATCCACTCTAAAAATCTAGCAGCTTCTTCTGCTTCAATAAAACAAAGTTCACCATCTGAAATATTCAAGGTTTGATTATTAACGATATGTTCGCAATAGAATAATAAGCGTCTTGTATAATCTTCTTTTCCTAAGACCACAGGAAATCGGACAGCTACTACTGGAAATGGAGCTTTTTGAAAGAAAACTGCTTCTGCTAACCTTTTCCCTTCACCATATGTAAACGCAGATCGATTCCCAAGAACAATATCGTATGTATATGGATTAAACTGGATTTCATTTATAGACTTTTCGCGATTATAAACAGACATGGTTGAAGTAAAAATAAAGCGACCTACCTTCCCTTCAAGTTCTTCACAAATCATTTTTGCTTCGTTAGGGCTGTAGCAAATATTATCAAATACAATATCAAAGAATTGATTTTGAAAAGCATGTCGTATACTATCCCGATCTTCTCGATTTACAATCAACCTTCGAACAGATTGACCGAACTCATCAGGTGTAATACCTCTCGTAGCAATCGTCACTTGATAATCGGATTTTATCAAGTGTTGCACGAGTGCTTTCCCAAAAAATCTAGTGCCCCCAAACACCAAAATTTTCTTCATCTTCTCCTCACCTATCTTCTCATCTATTCATCAATTGCTCTTACTTCTATCATATCTCATTTGTTATTTTTAACCAATTATCTTTATCAATATTTTCATTATTCATCTTTTCAACTACATCACTGTGCCTTATTTAACATGAATATTTAAAGCTATACATACACTGTAAAAAAAGAAAAGTTAGGAGGCATACTATGCAAATCCATGTTGTGATGCAAGGACAAACAATCGATAGCATCGCTCAAGCTTATAGCACTACACCTAAACAAATCATTGATGCAAATGAAATTAAAACACCCAATGAGCTAGTCGTTGGTCAAGCACTCGTCATCCCCATTATAGGTAGCTACTATTGGGTTCAACAAGGTGATAGTCTGTGGACTATAAGTAGAAAATTAGGTACAACACCTCAAGCCATTGCTTTAGCAAATGGTATTTCTCAACATTCCCAATTAACAGTAGGACAAAGACTTAAAATTCCACCTATAAAAAAAAGAAATGCAGAATTTAACGCTTATGTTGAGCCAAGAGGAGAAAGTGTATCCTCTACATTAGAAAAAGGAGCTCGCGAAGCTGCTCCTTATTTAACCTATCTCGCCCCATTCAGTTTTCAAGCATTACGCGATGGAAGCTTAAAAGAACCCTTGTTGAATGATTTTCCGTATATTTCCAAACAAAGTAAAGTGGTTCTAATGATGGTTATCACTAATCAAGAAAATGATCAATTTAGCGAGGAACTTGGTCGTATACTTTTAAATAATCAAAATGTACAAAATATCTTTCTAAACAACATTGTAACAACCGCTAAAAAATACGGCTTTAGAGATATTCATTTTGATTTCGAACATCTTCGTCCAGAAGATAAAGATGCTTACACGGCATTTTTGAAAAAAGCAAAAGAGAGATTTTCCAAAGAAGGTTGGTTTATTTCTATTGCTCTAGCTCCTAAAACAAGTGCTACTCAAAAAGGAAAATGGTACGAAGCACATGATTATAAAGCCCAAGGAGCTGTTGTAGACTTTGTTGTAATCATGACCTATGAGTGGGGGTATTCTGGGGGTCCCGCACAAGCAGTTTCTCCGATAGGTCCTGTACGAACTGTATTAGAATATGCGATTAGTGAGATACCTTCTCAAAAAATATTAATGGGACAAAATTTATACGGGTACGATTGGACATTACCATTCAAACCCGGTACTACGGCTAAAGCGATTAGTCCTCAACAAGCAATCGACCTTGCACGAAAGTACAAAGTAAATATTAAATACGACTATAATGCACAAGCTCCTTACTTTAAATATCGTGATGAATCAGGATATGAGCATGAAGTTTGGTTTGAAGATGCTCGTTCTATTCAAGCAAAATTCAATTTATTGAAGGAACTCAATTTACGAGGAATGAGTTACTGGAAACTTGGATTATCCTTTCCACAAAACTGGTTACTCATTGATAATAATTTTATTCCTGTCAAAAAATAATGTAGTTATCAGTTGTTTTTAAATAAATTAACATAAAAACAACCCATACTCTCTACTTATTATTAAACAACAAAAAATTATGAAAGCAGCGAAAAATAATGATGAACTACTGAAGAGTTGTTAGTCTAGTTTGCCCTAATGAATTCTTTTCATTAATTCAAATAAGAGCATGATTGGTACTAATTTATTTCCTTCCCATTCCTTTTGTAAACAAGAACGAGGAGGATTAGTTTCTATAACACTTTCGCACATTTCAAGCGTAAAACCTGGTCGATTAAACGACGTAATAAACCAATCTGTAAATCCTCCTCCTACTGCATTAATATCAGGAAATGTTTGCTCATACCCTGTTAAATAAGCAATCTTTTCAGCTAAGGTATAGTCCCTTAAAATATACTCTTTTTTGGTATGATAATACCAATACACTTCTCTACCTGACGTATGATAGGCAATGGCTAATAAAGGATTTAGCTTATTAGTAAATTCAACTAATGCTCTTACTTCTTTAGCTTGGACAGGCTCCTTTCCTCTATACTGTTTGTAAGAGGGCCAGAACGGAATTTTTTTTAGTTGCCCCCAATCAGCTGGGTATTGTCTGTTTAAATCAATACCTAACCCATTTGATTTCCATCGTGTAAAATCTAAACTCAAATGATTCATACTGATTAGTTTAGCTTTGTTTACAATCGACTCTCCTTCTAACCCGTTCTGTTGTATATAAACACCATCTGGATTCAGCATTGGAATGAAGATTATGGAAATCTGATCAAAAATGGAGGATGAATAAGGACCAATGTTTCTTTTCTTTTCGTACATTTCAGCATAATATTGTAGAAGCTTGATTAAAAATTCGCTCGTAATCCATTCTCTTGCATGATGCGATCCGATTAATAATACATTCTTCTCTCCTTTTCCTAATTGAAGAGCGTATATCTTTCTCCCTTGTTCACTTACACCTATACTCTTCATTTCAACATGATCATTAAATTTATTACGAATGTCATGCATATCATTTATCATTTTTTTATACGTATAAGGTGTATAATCCGCTTGCACGACATTCGCATACAATAAGATAAAGCTTATAAGCAATGGTATAAATACTTTCACAAACGGCCTCCTGACATATTGGTAATAAATACTGTTCAATTATCAAGACTGTCCAAGTTTTGCAAGGAAATGTTTTGCCGTTCCTGTACAAAATATAATTATCTCCTCAAAAAGGAGGAAGACGTAATGACCAAAAGCGACTACGATCGAGCCTTGTATTATACACATCGTTCTGAATGGGATAATTTACTAATTCTCATGGTACGTACAAAGGATCAATTTTTATCGAAAAAGATTGAACACTTTTTACACGCTTACCGTTTTGAACATGACTATACCACTATCCAACAAAATCTCTACATCCTACTGAGGTATCTTGAGCATGCTTCAACCACTTTGATGCAGCACGAGATATTATTTGAGTCCTATTCCTAGTTTTACAAAAAGATTTTGAAATATACTTGTTGCCTACAAGTAAGCAAGCGGAAAAGTAAAGAAACACATAATAAACGAAACAAATCATCGGGTATCACACAACAAAAATCAATGTGATACCCGTTTTTTTATTTTCAATAAGTCGTTACACAATAGAGTGATACAAACGAGGAAAGCAATCCTAGAAATAATTTTATAGACATGCTTCTATATGACATACTATAATTTTAAACAAATATATAGAAGGTTGTGTAAATATTGGAAAATAAAAAGATTGAAAATTTTTTATTTATTGCTTGGGCTACTTCAATAATTGCCACTTTTGGGAGTCTATATTTTTCTGAAATACGTCACTACATACCTTGTGATTTATGTTGGTATCAAAGAATTATCATGTATCCTTTCACAATATTTTTAGGTATAGCAGTCGTAAAAAAGGATTTCAACATAGGCTTTTACTCCATGATTCTTTCTACTGTAGGTACTTGTATTTCCACATACCATTATATAATTCAAAAAATTCCATCATTCGCAGCCACTGTTCCTTCTTGTGGTAGAATACCTTGTGAAGCGCAATATATAAATTGGTTTGGATTCATTACCATACCTTTTTTAGCTCTCACTGCATTTATCATCATTTTTGTTTGCAGTTACATAGTCTGGAAAAACGCTAAGGAGGCTTATTAATGAAGAAAGTCATTATATTTTTAATCGTTATTATTGCTTTATTCGTCGGTATAGCATTAATTACGAACACACAAAATTCACAGAAAGTAAAAGATAATCCCTACGGAAAAGACGACCTACATCAAGAAACAATTGACCAACTTGACGATAAGAATTATCAATATGTCATTACACCAGAAAATCTTGAAAAAAAATTGAACAATGAAAAAGAAACCATCGTATATTTTTATAGTCCAACATGTCATTATTGCAAAGAAGCAACACCAAAAGTTCTTGCTGCTGCAAAGAAGCTTGATATCGACGTTAACCAATATAACCTGTATGAATTTGAAAATGGCTGGGATGATTATGGAATCGAAAACACTCCGACCCTTGTCGTTTATGAAAATGGAAAAGAAAAGGACCGAATTGTAGGAGATACTGATCAAAAAGTATTTGAAGACTTTTTCAAGAAGAATCAACAATAAAATCCAAAATGACTGAAGATAAGTAATTTATTACTCATCAAAAAGAGGGTATCCCAAAAGTATGATTTTGTTGGATACCCTCTTCCTTATGTCATTTTCATTTATATTTTTCATTTTATAATAGTGGAGCAAAAATATTGTATATTACTTCACAAAAAGCGATACTTCAGCTTTTGTAAGCAGGGTAAAATACACCCATAAACAAGATAATTTTAAAAATTAATGTAATATAGAGCGTAGAGGCGTCCAAAAGCGATGAAAATCACTTTTGAGACAGCCTCTTTTTTACATGATCATGTCATTTAATGGCTGAGAAATATTCTGTGAATATTCTTGATTTGCTTTTACTTTGGTAAAAGAATCTAGCGAAAATGGGAAAAATATTCCGTAATATTGCAGCTTTTGTACATTTCGATTAAATAATTTCTGGAGTTTTACAAATTCTAATTCATCACATTCATTTACATGCTCAATAACTTGTATTATTGTTTGAAGTGCAACCATTACATGATATGCTTCAGCCAATGTGCCATTATAGAGGTTTCTGTGCTTTGTAAATTGTAAAAGGCCAAATTCATCAAATGATTTAAGATCTTTTTCAGAAATATAATTTGGTAAAATAGATGATCTAATTGTCAAAATTAACCCTTCTATTGCCTTTTCTTGCTCTTCAGTAGAAGCAAAAGCAATTTTCAATTGTACCCCCACCCTTTATAAACAATGTTCGTATTTTTTAAACCCAATCCCGATATTAGAATATCATAAAAATTCAAACGAAACTCACTCTTGAGATTTGACAATTACAACCATGTTTATTTAAGGAACATTTACAATATTTAAATTGAAGGAGCTGGCAGGATAAAATGATAAGCACATCGAAAAAAGGTCAATTTCTCGAAATAGTTGTTCCAAAAGAATGGACAAACTTTTCAATTGAAGATTTGTTAAGAACCTATTGGAAAGCTCCTAAGAAGCTAGTCCATGAATGGAGAATGCAAAAAAGCATTCTTCTTAATAATCAAACTGTGCCTTGGAATACCAAGCTTCAGGAAGATGATACACTACTGTTACCTATGTTTAAGGAAACGACCAACACTGTTGAACCTTTCTACCAAGATATACAAATTTTATATGAAGATGAGTTTATGATTATTGTAAATAAACCAGCTGGAATGGAAACACATCCATCACAGCCAAATCAATCAGATACCCTACTTAATGCTGTTGCTTTCTATTTATTGTCTGAAGGACATCAAGGAGATCTAAAGCATCTTCACCGACTAGACAAAGATACTAGTGGCGCTATCATTTTTTCAAAAAATGAATTTACCGGTGCTATTCTGCATAGAATGCTCGAAGAAAGAAACATAACAAGAACCTATAAAGCTCTCGTTCATGGAAAAGTACGAGACAAAAAAGGAACCATTTCAGCTAATATTGGAAGAGACCGACACCACGCCACAAGAAGAAGAGTTTCTCCAACTGGTCAACATGCTATTACGCATTATGAGGTTATTCAGTACGATAATAAGACAAAGCTTACACTTATAAAATGTAAATTGGATACGGGTAGAACACATCAAATTCGTGTACATCTAAGTCACATTGGTCATCCACTTGCAGGAGATATTTTATATGGTGGAAAACCAATTTTCAAAAGACAAGCTTTGCACGCTTATCAAATTACATTAAAACACCCGATAACAGAAGAGCTATTAACGATTCAAGCCCCCTTTCTTGATGAGCCGGCTATTTTTTAAAATCTAACCTTTTGGTGAATAGAAAGAGCGGAAGCTGTGAGACTTATGCGGGAACATCTGAACAAGTGAGTATTCTTGAGCGGAATTCAACACAGCCTCTATTCACTACTTGTTCATAGGAAACAAAGTATGCGAAAACAGCCTGAAAAAAAGCGTGTCCAATTGCTTTTATTCAAACAAATTGGACACGCTTCAATATCCTGATTATGCAGCTTTTTTCATTCCTCTAAAGATAAGACTTAAGATAAACACTAAAATCACCGCTCCAATTAATGCCGGAATAATAGCGAATCCACCGAAAACTGGTCCAAAATCTTTAAAAAAGAATGACGCTAACCAAGCTCCTATAAATCCAGCTAATATATTACCCAATACTCCAAAAGGTACATCTCTTCCTACAATTAATCCTGCTAACCAACCGATTATTCCTCCAACAACTAACGACCATAAAAACGAAAACATAGTAATTACCTCCATTATTGTAATAAATATTTATGTATATATTTACCGATTTTTTAAAAATAAAACCTCAAATTGTCTAATCTTCTTTTATATTTGGTACATATTATAAAAATAAGCAGTAGATTTTGTTCATAATTTATTCAAATTTAACCAATGCTAATACTCAATAAAATTTATAGACAAAATCCTTATGTATCAAGGGTTTGGCTACCCTTCCCAACACATATATTCCAACATCATCCATATTGAAAACGCTATTACAATATCCATATAAATTCCACAAATATTTCAATGTTAAGTTTTTGTAAATTTCTTTAACAAATACTTTATCTTCTTGAAAATTTTGCGTAAAATAATCGTCGGGTCAGTTAGTTTAAAAACTAACTTTAATTTAAAACTTCTTGGATTTTGGAGGAAAAATAATGGTTTTTAAATCAAAAAAGGATAAATTCGCTACTCTTTTAATTAACATATCAGACAATTTAAAGCAGGGTGCTGACTATTTTGCTGATTATAAATTAAATAACATTAGCGACTTAAAAGTATTCACAGATGCGATGAAAGACTACGAGCATAAAGGTGATTCTTATGTTCATGAAGTAATTAAAGAATTAAACAAAGCCTTCATTACACCTATTGAACGTGAAGACATTCTTCATCTTGCTATGAGTATGGATGACGTACTTGATGGACTTGAGCATTGTGCAGCTTTATTTGAAATGTACTCCATTGTAAATGCAGATGAGTATATGCTGAAATTAGTTGAACATCTTCGCAATAGTGCATACGAAATTGATAAAGCCGTTGACTTGCTTTCTTCAAAGAAATTATTAGATATTCGTGATCATGCCATTAAAATTAAAGATTACGAATCATTATGTGATGGTATACACCGTCAAAGTATAAAAAATCTATTCGTTGTAGAAAAGGATCCAATTCGCATCATTCAATATAAAGAAATCTATGAGAGTCTAGAAGAGGTTGCTGATAGCTGTCAAACAGTAGCAAACACACTTGAGACTATCATTATGAAGAATGCGTAAGGAGCCTATTTCAAATGGATACTTTACTTATATTAACCATTTTAATTGTCATTGGTGCTCTAGCATTTGATTTTATAAATGGATTTCATGATACAGCAAACGCTATTGCTACAGCCGTTTCAACGAAAGCGTTAAAACCTAGACATGCTATTATATTAGCCGCCGTAATGAACTTTGTAGGTGCAATGACATTTACAGGTGTTGCTAAAACTATTACAAAAGATATTGTAGATCCATTTACATTAGAAAACGGATCACTTGTTATTCTAGCAGCATTAATTGCTGCCATTGCTTGGAACTTAATTACTTGGTACTATGGTATTCCAAGTTCATCCTCTCATGCTATTATTGGTAGTATTGCAGGAGCTGCCGTTGCTGCAGCAGGAATAGGAGCCATTAAACTCGGCGGGTTCGCAAAAATTATACAGGCTCTAATTCTTTCACCAATACTTGCTTTTGTAGTTGGTTTTATCGTATATAGTATTTTCAAAGTGGTCTTTAAAAATCATAACTTACCAAAAACCAATAAACGTTTTAGGTATATCCAAATAGCTACGGCTGCTCTTCAATCTTATACACATGGTACAAATGATGCTCAAAAAGCAATGGGGATTATTACGATGGCCTTAATCGCAAATAATTATGTGACATCAACAGAAATTCCTTTTTGGGTACAATTCTCATGTGCCTTGGCAATGGGTTTAGGAACATCTGTAGGTGGGTGGAAAATCATTAAAACCGTTGGTGGTAAAATTATGAAAATCCGTCCTGTTAACGGAGTGGCTGCTGACTTAACTGGTGCCGCAATTATCTTTGGAGCTACATTTATTCATTTACCAGTAAGTACAACTCACGTTATTTCTTCTTCTATTCTTGGGGTTGGTTCTGCTCATCGTCTAAAAGGTGTTAAATGGGGAACGGCTCAACGAATGCTAGTTACTTGGGTGATTACATTACCAATTTCAGCAACATTAGCTGGACTCGTGTATTTAGTTTTAAATTTAATTTTTTAATGTCAAAAGGGGCTTTCCTAAGAGTGATTAATTACTTTTGGGAGGCCCCTATACTTTATATGATGATACGTAGTTTTTAAAAGAAAAATCACTTATAGGCAACCTATCAATTTATTTATTAGTCTCCTTTTATTCTTCATAAACTCTACTCTTCCCCCAACTTCTGTTCTTTTTGAATTCACTTATTTTTAAAAAAATTGTAAATATATTAAAATACAAATAAGAGATCAACAAAGGAGAAAAAAGCATGCAAAATCACAGTAGTATTTTTAAAGGAATACATGGAGATTTAACTGAATTTGTTGATCGTATCAGTCATATTCTAGGCTGCCCCGTTACTCTTGAGGATGCAAATCATCGTTTATTAGCTTATAGCATACATGATGACTTTAGTGATCCGGTTCGCATTTCAACTATTATTCGAAGAAGAGTACCAGAAAAAATCATTAACAGTTTTTGGAAGGAAGGAATTATGCCGGCTCTATTAAAAGAGGATGCTCCTATTATCACTCCTTCTAAAGATGAATTAGAGCTTGGAAGAAGAGCCGCTATTTCTGTAAGAAAGAATAACGAAGTCCTTGGTTTTATTTGGGCCTTAGAATCTTCTCGAGCATTTTCTGAGGAAGACCTCACCTTTCTGAAAATAGCAGCTAAAGAAGCAAAAAATCAACTACTACTATTACAATACAAGAAAAAAAGACACCAAGAAAATGACCAAGAGTTTTTGTGGAAACTACTAACGGGACATTTTGATACAGAAAAAGAAATTTTTGAACTTTGTGCTGAACAATCGATTCCGCTGCCAGCTGTCTATTCCATTGTATTATTTACATTTCCCAATACCATTGACCACTCGACAGAACGAAATATTACTTACATGCTAAGCACAACACAAAAAATAAAGGTTAACCTATATACAATTGACCAGAAAAAATTAATTCTAATGGCGAGTCCTTCTGATCAAGACGATTTTACCTATTCATTGAATAACTTCATATCTTCTTTTATTGCCCAAATGAATGCTCGTTTTGAAATTAAACAAATAAAAGGCGCATGCGGTCAGCCATATGATTCCTTTATCCATGCCAAAACCTGCTATCAGGAAGCCCAATATACTTTACTGCTCCAGAATGCATTTTCAACAAAGGCAAACCCTTTGTACAGTTACGCATCACTCGGAATCTATCAATATATTAAAACCCTGTATGATAGTAAAAAGTATAGTTCTTTTAAACGAAATATTCAGAATTTATGTGAGTATGACAGCAAAAATCATACAAGTTTAGTTCTCACTTTAAAATCTTTCTTAGAAAATGATTCAGACCCATATCTAGTGGCAAAGGATCTTCATTTACATGTTAATACCATACATTATCGAATGAAAAGAATCGGTGAAATCGGTGAGATCAACTTAAAGGATCCTCTTCAAAAAATGACACTTTATATTGAATTCTTATTAGATAAATATGAACAATTTATCCAGTCTTTGAAAGATGATTCCTTTTAACCTCCTATTCTTACAACAATTATTACTTTTATAAATTATCTAAAGGAATGATGATCTTGGAAACAAAAGAAACTCTTTTAAATGAATTAAGTATCATAACAAAATGGGAAAAAGATCAGAAAGGGCTGTGGTTCTGGGAAAGACTAAGTCGTTTACCCTTTAAGTTATTAGATAAACTTACTCCTGCCTTTATTCAAAAGAAGATTGGCGTTTTACTAGATGAATTAGGTAGTTATATTCAAAATGGTGGGAAATATTTAACACAAGAAAAATCACTAATCACTAAAATTCAGAAAACAAACCCTGATCTTTCTATCGAAAATATTCAGGATATTAAAAATGTTCCACTCCAAAATATGATTGAGTTAAGTGAAGACTTAAAGAATAATCGAGCTAAGTTAGCAACCGTACAAGGTGCTTCCACTGGAATGGGAGGAATATTTACCTTAGCCATAGATATTCCCATTATTCTTGGCTTATCTTTAAAAACGTTACAGGAAATCGCAATTATCCATGGCTATGACCCTAATAATCGCGAAGAAAGAATTTTTATTGTCAAATGTCTTCAATTTGCCTCAGCAGATATTGTTGGAAAAGAAGCTATTTTAAATGAACTAAATCAATCATTTCAAGCAGAACGAGCTTCAAAAGACATGGTTTCTCAGCTCCAAGGCTGGAGAGAAGTCGTTTATACGTACAGAGATCAATTTGGTTGGAAAAAGCTTCTACAGATGGTACCAATCGCAGGTATTCTGTTTGGTGCCTATGCTAACCGTACCATGATTCAAGATGTTTCTGAGGTTGGTATTATGCTGTACAGAAAAAGACGCCTCCTTGAAAAGCTACAAACAGTAAACGTCAACAAGAGTTAAGAAAATCATCTACCGATCATACAGTTGCATATACTACTCATTGTACCTTTTGTAGAATTTCACAAAAGGTACTTTTTTATTTCTTTAGAATTCACAAACAATTAATAACTCAATCAAGATTATACTTTTATAAAGTGGATATATAATTGGTGGAGACTTCGTTCATCTCCAAACGATAAGTAAAGAAGCAAATCGTATTTTTTTAACTAGCATTCAAACTCCATTAGTAAGCACTTATTTTCTAGCATAAATGGAATAGGAGTCAAGATACCAGTTAGAACGAAAGAAAGACATTATATTTTGTGGAGGTTTTGTAATATGCGTATTTGTGTACCAAAGGAAATTAAAAATAATGAAAATCGAGTTGCACTAACACCCGCTGGAGTTATTGCATTTAAAAAAGATGGACATGAAGTTTTTATAGAAAAAGGAGCTGGAGAAGGTAGTGGTTTTACAAATGATGCCTATTTAGCTGCAGGAGCTAGCATTATCGAAGATGTAAATCTTCTATGGGAACAGGCTGACATGATTATGAAAGTAAAAGAACCACTTCCTAGTGAATATAAATACTTTAGAAAAGATTTAATTCTATTCACTTATTTACATTTAGCTGCGGAACCTAATTTAACAAAAGCATTAAAAGATAGTGGAATTTTAGCTATCGCATATGAAACAGTTTCCGAAGGACGCTCTCTTCCACTTCTAACACCAATGAGTGAGGTAGCTGGAAGAATGGCAGCACAAATCGGGGCTCAATTCTTAGAAAGCTCTCAGGGCGGAAAAGGGATTTTACTAAGTGGAGTTCCAGGTGTTAAGAGAGGTAAAGTAACGATTGTGGGAGGTGGTGGTGTTGGAACAAATGCTGCCAAAATTGCCATAGGACTAGGCGCTGATGTTACCATTATCGACCTTAGCGCAGATCGATTACGTTACTTAGATGATATATTCGGAAATAGCGTTACAACTCTTATTTCTAATCCATACAATATTGCACAAGCTGTGGCAGAATCTGATTTAGTAATTGGGGCTGTATTAATTCCAGGAGCAAAAGCTCCGAAGTTGATTACTGAAGAAATGGTTAAATCTATGTCACCAGGTTCAGTCATTGTAGATGTGGCTATTGACCAAGGTGGAATTTTTGAAACAGTTGATCATATAACAACTCATGACAACCCAACCTATATAAAACATGGCGTCGTTCATTATGCCGTTGCGAATATGCCAGGTGCAGTTCCGCAAACTTCGACTATTGCACTAACTAATGCAACTGTTCCATACGCTTTACAAATAGCAAATAAAGGAGCGGTTCCAGCTATATTAACAAACCCTGCATTAGCAAAAGGTGTCAATGTAGCTAATGGAAATATTACCTTTGAAGCCGTTGCTAATGATTTAGGATATGAATATGTTCCAGTTGAAAAAGCGATACAAGGAAATGGTTCAAACACACCTAGTTTTAATTAACTAAGCGATTTTGACAAACTTTGTTTCCCTTTAGTAATAATAAAACCACGCTATATGATTAGCGTGGTTTTATTATTGAATCTTCTTTAGTATCTTTCGACAATTTATTAATAGTTCGTTCTATTTATGGAAATATTACTATGAGAATAAGATGGAACTTTGATTGGTGGTGGACTTTTAAATTCCCCCATCTTCTAAGCTCATATTTTCAGGAGGAACAAAAATGGGTTCAGCTATTAATAAACAGAAAGATACGACAAAGCATCCACCTGGGTTATATTTATTGTTTTTTACAGAAATGTGGGAGAGATTTAGCTATTATGGAATGAGAGGTATTTTAGTCCTGTATTTAACTAAAGAGCTCATTAGTGGCGGACTTGGTATGTCACCTAGCATTGCATTAAGCATTTATGGATTTTATACAGGCGCTTCCTACATCGCTCCTCTTATAGGCGGATATCTTTCTGATATGTATCTGGGTAAGCGTCTAGCTATAACCATTGGTGGAATATGTATGGCAGTAGGAAATTTCACTATTTTTATTGACCAAGCTCAGTGGGCTATGTTTACTGGCTTGGCTTTTTTAATCATTGGCAATGGCTTCTTTAAACCAAATATATCCGCATTAGTTGGTGATTTATACGAAGAGAACGATCCCAAGCGGGATGCTGCCTTTACTATTTTTTATATGGGGATTAATATCGGTGCTTTCTTCGCCCCACTTATTATTGCTTTTTTAACTGATAAATTATTTGTAGATAGCGTCAATGGCGTTTTTGTACATGGATATAAATATGGTTTCCTAGCTTCATCTATTGGTATGGTGATTGGACAAATTCTTTATAATTCATTAGGCAATCGGTATTTAGGGAACCTAGGTAAACAGCCAACCGGACGACCTAATCGTTCATCTTCGGATACTAAAACAGCTCCTTTAACAAAAATCGAAAAACAAAGAACCGCTGTTATTTTAATATTGGCTTGCTTTGTTGTCTTTTTTTGGGCTGGGTTTGAACAAGCAGGGAGCTCATTAACACTATATACAGACAAATTTGTCAATCGTGATATTTTTGGTTTCGTTATTCCAACCCCTTGGTTTCAATCAGTCAATCCATTATTTATTATTCTTTTAGCCCCAGTTGTATCCATGCTTTGGATTAAATTATCGAAATCTAAACGAGGAGATCTTAGTTCTCCTGTGAAAATGGCTTTAGGGATGATTATGCTTGGATTTGGCTATTTAATCTTATTACTCGCTGTCTTAAAAACAGGTAGCAATGAAAATGCTATTGTGACTAAAGCCAATATCATTTTTATTGTATTGACCTATTTATTTCATACGTTAGGTGAACTATTTTTATCACCTGTTGGTTTATCAACAGTAAGTAGAATCGCCCCCATTAAAATCGCTTCTTTACTAATGGGTGTATGGTTCTCCAGCTCAGGTATTGCCAATATTTTAGGTGGGCAAATTGCAACGTTTACTCAATCTCTTGGTTATTTTGAGGTATTTGCCATTATTGGAGTTATGGCTATCGTACTTGGATTAATTTTATTATTGGTTTCAAAGAAATTAACAAAAATGATGCATTTAGATTAAACCTTGATAGGAGATTATTCTTATTGGTAATCTCCTATCACTATTTACTAAAGCTTTTCTCTTCCAAAGTTCTCAATATATGTAAATCTTAATAAATATTGTATAATAGACCTATTATTACTTGAACGAAGGGGTCTATAACATGAAAAGAAAGGACAACATATTTCAGGCAATCCAAGAGCATTTCGGATTTGATACAGCTTTTACGACAATAGAACTAGCCGACTTACTCAATATGAATAGGGCTAATGTCAGCAATGATTTAAATCAATTGGTTAAAGAGAACAGATTACAAAAAACGAATTCTCGACCAGTTAAATTTATTATGAATCAAACACTTCCCCTCGATCATTCCATCGAACAAACATCAAAAAAACCGAATACTACATTCAATCTCTTCTATCAAGAGAACATTAGTCTTCGTCCTGCCATTGACCAAGCTAAATCTGCTGTACTATATCCCCCGCTAGGAATGCATACGCTCCTACTAGGAGAAACAGGTGTTGGTAAATCTTTGTTTGCATCGATTATGCATACATTTGCAATTGAAACGGAGCGATTACAAAAAGATGCTCCATTTATTGTTTTTAACTGCGCTGATTATGCTAATAACCCGCAACTATTACTTGGACAGCTTTTCGGTGTAAAAAAAGGAGCTTATACTGGAGCTGTTAACCAAAAAGGACTACTTGAAAAAGCGCATAATGGAATCTTATTTTTAGACGAAATACATCGTTTATCAGCAGAAGGACAGGAGATGTTATTTACCTTTATCGATCATGGATATTTCAGACGACTTGGTGAAACTGAAAACGAATCTACTGCTAATGTGTTAATTATTTGTGCGACAACTGAGAATCGTGAATCATCTTTATTAAATACCTTTAGTCGCAGAATTCCTATGACGATTACCATCCCTCCGTTACGCGATCGAACATATGAAGAACGTTTTTTACTTATTAAACGATTTTTCTTTGAGGAAAGTAAAAGAATAGGCAAAGATATTTATGTGAGTGCGAATTCCATGCGTTCCTTCATTTTTTATCAATGTCCTAATAATATTGGACAATTGAAAGCCGATATTCAGCTTGCTTGTGCAAAGGCTTATTCAGAATTTGTAACAGGCAAAAGAAACGAAATTAAAATTTTCAGTACAGATTTACAATGGTATATCAAGGAAGGATTATTCATCGAGAAAAAAACAAAGCATTCCATCCCCTTCTATGACCATCAATATATTTTTAATGTAACTGAAGGGTTATTGTCGAATATTTCATCTGCTTCTACTACTATTTATGATCAAATTGATCAAAAATACGATGAATTAAAGAAACGTAATGTAGATCATGCAGAGTTAGCAATTTTAATGGAAAATGATATTCAAAGTTATTTTACACATTATTTAAGTAGCATTAATAAAAAAATATCCAAAGAAAATTTACTAAAAATTGTTAGTAAAGATATTATTGCTATTAGCGAGAAAATAATTTCTTTGGCTGAAAATAAGCTTCAGCGAACGTATGATGAGAAGATTGTATCGGGCTTATGTTTACATATTCAAACTTTACTTCAGCGAATTAAAGCCAATAAACCAATCTATCATCCTAATATTAATAGTATAAGACAAAATTATAAGCAGCCTTTTAATGTAGCTTTAGAATGCATTAAATTAATCGAAGAATCATTTCAAGTAAATATTCCTTTTGATGAAGTGGCTTTTATCACGATGTTTTTTGTCGTAGAAAGTGACGAGCATTCATCTGCTCATACCAAAATCATTGTTCTTGCTCATGGAAATGGAATCGCAAAAGAAATGGCTAACGTGACCAATCATCTGCTTAACAATGATGCAGTTACAGGAATAGATATGCCACTACATGAATCGCCAAAGAATTTTCTTGATCGAGTAAAAGGCTATATCGGATCCATTGAGCCACCTACTGGAATACTTTTACTTATAGATATGGGTTCATTAGCATACATTGGGGAGATGATTGAAACCGAATATCAAATTCCTGTACGAGTATTGCCAATGGTTAGCACTGCACATGTACTCGAAGCCTCTCGAAAATCACAAATAGGTTATAGCTTAGATGAGCTTTATCAAGATGTGCGGAACTTAACTCCTTTCTATATGCAAACGAAAAAAGGACCATCTAATAAACAACAAGAACTAAAGTCCGTCATTTTGACTGCTTGTTTAACAGGAGAAGGTAGTGCAGTCGCCATTAAAACGATGCTCGAAAATTATTTGCACTATAATAAGGATTATTTAGATATTCTCCCTATTAGTATTTTTGATAAAAACGAATTACAAGCGATGTTAACGAAAATCTCAAAAGAGAGAAACATTCTTTGTATTGTTTGTAATTTTGAAATCCAATCACCAATCCTTACCTTTCATTTAAAAGACATTCTTTCGATGAAGGCAACGAAAAAAATTCAAGAACTGATTACCATTGAAGAAACATATAGTAAAATGGCAATTACTCTTGAAGAAACCTTGCAGATTAGTGGAGGAAGCGCTTTAATTACTAACATTCGTAGATCATTACAAGAGCTACAAAACGCAACAAATAAATTTGTTAATTTAGATAGCATGATTGGCATGGTGCTACACATCAGTTGTATGGTGGATCGTCTCCAAAAACAACAGCCACTTACAAGTTTTTCAAATAAAGAAGATTATATTAATAATCACTATCGTCTTTTTATAAAAACAAAGCAATGTCTATCATCACTCGAAACAAATTATAATATCACTATTCCTGACGATGAAATTTGTTATATCATTTACATTTTTATTAAAAATGAAGAAATCATCCATTCTAATTACTAAAAAGCCAAAAAGAATCGCAAATTAGCGTATTCTTCTTGGCTTTTATCTTGTTTTTTAAATGTTATATCCCGTTTTCTAAGTGTTCCTCATCTTTTCTGGGCGTTTCAACTTCTATCAATTTCCCGCTCCTCCAACAAAACAGAGCCATCACTCTTCGTGATGGCTCTGTTATCTTTCAAAATCTATTGATTTATTTTTAGATATTCAAATTGTATTAACTCACATTGTTCAGGTAGTTTAGCTTTCATTAAGATATCAAGTTCTTTCAACCTTTGAGAACAATAGGATGTTCCGCTTTGTAAAATGGTATCGATATAAGCTGGGTGGCACATAATTTCAACAGTTTGGCCATCCATTACTTTGTTTGGTAGCTCATCAAAATAATTCTCTGTAACTCCGCTATCGTAAAAATCAAATAAACCAATATCAGAGTACATTTCAACATCTTCTATATTACATACTCTCACCGGAAGATTATATTTTTTCGATAAACGACGTACTACCTGCTCAAGCTCTGGTAATGTATGAACATGGTGATGACTATCCATATGGTTAGGCTTCACTCCATAAGATAGAAACTTATGAATTTGTGCTTCCCACTCTTTCTCCACTTCACCGGGATCCATATCAAATTGATTCATTAACATCGATTGCGTTTTGAATTTCCCATTCTCTTGGATTAATGAACTTACACCTGTCTGAAGTAATGGTGTTCCTGCTGTTAACACAAGATGAATCCCTACAGCAAGCTCCTTATTTTCTGAAGCTAATTCAAAAGCATGATCTACCGCTGTCATATTCATCATCATTGTAGCTGAATTAACAACACCATATCGGTGAGCATCTATGATTCCGAAATTCGTTCCACGAGAGTAACCGAAATCATCAGCATTTACAATTACTTTAATCATTGTACTACCTCAATGCTATCACGATTAAATTGTGGTAAATACTCTTTATGAGCTTCTAACATTTCATCTAAAATTTTCTTTGCTACTACATCTGAAGGAACGAGAGGGTTAATGACCATAGCTAATAAAGCAGTTTTGTAATCTCCTGTTACTGCCGCTTCACATGTTACTCTTTCGAATGATTTAATTTGTTGAACAAGTCCTCTAACGGACACTGGTAAATCACCAATAGCAATAGGCTTTGGACCATCCTTTGTAATAACACAATTAATTTCAACAGCTGATTCATCCGGGATGCTTGCAATTGCTCCATTATTTTGAACATTTACAGGCTGAATATCACATTTATTATTATAAATCGACGTCATTAAACTGCAAGCGGCATCACTGTAATACGCTCCTCCACGCTTCTCCAACTGAGGTGGCTTAATATTTAAATTAGGATCTTGATATAACTCAAATAACTCAGCTTCTAGTTTTTTAACAACTTCACCTCTACAACCATTTTCCATAGCTGATTGTTTTTCTTCTTCTAACATTTCACTCGTTTTATAATAATAACGATGATATGGGCATGGTAAAGCTTGAAGAGCCTGGATAAATTCTGGCTCCCAATCTAAAGAAGCAATGTTTTGCATAGTCATTTTTGTCTCTTCGCTCGTTAACTTATCAATAATTTCCTCTGTGATTTCTTCTCCATCTAAATACACATGTAATCCATAAACCATATGATTTAAACCAGCAAAATCGATTTGCACTCTTTCTGCCTCGACACCGAGCATTTCTGCAACGTTCATTCGAATGTGAATTGGAACATTGCAAAGACCTACAACTCTTTTGAAATTTGTATAGCGAAGAACAGCTTCAGTGACCATACCTGCAGGATTTGTAAAGTTAATTAACCAAGCTTCCGGACATAATTCTTCCATATCTTTAACGATACCTAAAATCACAGGAATTGTACGAAGAGCTTTAAATAAACCTCCTGGTCCATTCGTTTCTTGACCGATTACATCATATTTTAAAGGAATTTTTTCATCTATAATGCGGGCATCAATTTGCCCTACACGCATTTGCGTCGTAACAAAATCTGCATCTTTTAATGCTTCCCTACGGTTTAAAGTTAAATGGATCGTCATTGGGATTCCTGCTTTAGCAACCATACGTTTCGCCAATTCTCCAACTATATGTAGTTTTTCTTTCCCTGTCTCTATATCAACTAGCCAAAGTTCCTCGATAGGAAATTCATGGTACCTCTTTATAAAACCTTCGATTAACTCTGGTGTATAACTTGAACCCCCACCAATTGTTACAACTTTAATTCCTTTACCCATTCCACTCACCCTTTCTATTTGAAACACGACTTAGGTTCTTTGGATGTATCTAAAAATTATGATAATTAGAGAAGGAAGAGAAGAAATATTCATTCTCTTCCTTCTCTATCTCACTACCATTCTTACAAGTATTTACTTTTCATCTTTTGCCATTTTTTCATGGAGAAAGATAATTTCTTCTGCTAATTCTTTCACTGTTATAGACGTCATCAAATGATCTTGAGCGTGTACCATTAGTATTGTAACGTCTTTCTTTTCACCACTTGCTTCAGCTTGAATAAGTGTTGTTTGTGTCCTATGTGCTTCGTTCAAATCTAATCTTGCAGATTCAACTTTTTGCTTTGCTTCTTCAAATTTCCCTTCACGAGCTAAATACATAGCTTCCATTACACTACTTCGGGCATTGCCACTATGAAGAATAAGTTGAAAAGCTATTTGGTCGAATGATAAAGACGCTGTCATGATGTCTCCTCCTTATTAAAGATATTGCTAGGTTCGTTACGCTGCCTGACCACCATCACCTGATTCTGTGATTTTCTTTTTATCCATTCGCTCTTGAATAAGCACGAATGGGAAATATATGGCTATCGATATGGCTAGATTAATAGCTGCAAGGATTGCACCCGATAGATGTCCCCCTGTTGCTAACCATCCACCCATTATCGCTGGGGTTACCCATGGAATATCAACTACGACTGGATGAACCATTCCAACCTGAATCGATAGATAAGAAATAATTGTTAATATAATAGGTGTACAAATAAACGGAATTAACCAAATTGGATTTAAGACAATTGGCAAACCGAATAGAACTGGTTCGTTAATTTGGAAAACCCCCGGTGGTAAACCAAGAGCAACCATTTGTTTTCGTTTTTTCGATGCAATCCATAAAGCAATTAACAAACCTAAAGTAGCACCAGATCCTCCTAAGAATACGAAAGCGTCGAAGAATTTACCTGCCATAATTCCATATTCACTAAGGTCTTTAACCCCTTTTGCATATAAATCCATATTTTCCACACCTGATTTAGTAAATAAAGGTGTTGTAATACCGCCGAGAATATTTGGTCCATGTAAGCCTAATGCCCAGAAACCATGAATTAATAAAGCAAGAACCACAGCAAATCCTAAAGAGTCTGCTGAATCTGTTAGTGGTGCTACAAGTATTTTTGTAATCCAATCTTGGAAATAAACGTCATCTACTAATTTACGGAATAACAATCCTACAATTCCAAAAATAGCAATAGTTAGCATTCCAGGGAATAATCTTGCAAATGATCTTGATACAGCTGGTGGTACACCATCTGGCATTTTAACAACTAAATACTTTACTTTTGACAAACGAACAAAGATTTCAGTGGCAAGTAACGCTACAATAATTCCAGTAAATAGTGCTGTTGCACCTGTATAACTTACAGGTAATAATCCATACATGTCACCTGTTATATCTTTTCCATCCGCTTGTACAGTTACTTTCGCAATTTGAGGTGTTAAAACATAGAAACAGGCTAATGCAATAAGCATTGCTTCAAAACCTTCATCTCCGTATGATTTTGCTAGCTTGTAACCAATTCCCACTACAGCGAAAACTGTAAGGAATGACATTGTACCCCAGTAAATATCTCCGCCTAGCTGTCTAAAGTTCTCTCCAAAAACAGCAATCATCATTTTTTCATAAGCTGGGATTGCTCCACCTAAGTTATTAATTAATACTGCAAAAGAAGCAATCATCGTAATCGCTAATATCCCAATAAGTGCATCCCTAATTGCCAACAAGTGACGTTGATTTCCAATCTTAGTAGCTGCTGGCATTATATACTTTTCCATAAATTTCATCATGGGTCATCATCCCTCTTTTCCATAATAATAAAGTGTTTATTATGCTTTCGTGCCCAACATAGCTATTGCTTGTTCTAACACTTTCTCTCCATTCATCATTCCATAATCCACTGGATTAATAGCGTCTACCTTAACCCCTTTCGGTTCTGCAAGCCCTTTCATCTTATTCAATAAAAAACGAACTTGAGGACCTAAAAGTAAAACATCCGCTTGATCCATGTTTGCTTCTGCTGCTTCTCCCGATACAGCCCATATTTTCGCTGTAACCCCTTTTGCTGCTGCTGCCTTTTCCATCTTCGTTACTAGTAAACTAGTAGACATACCTGCTGAACAAACTAATAAGATATTCATTAATAATGCCTCCTTTGTTTTTCAGTACATTTACCAAAATAAAATGATTATGAATAAATGCACGGTAAATGATTTCGAAAGAAATTTACACTTATTTCTATTGCAATTGCCATGCCAACTTTATATCATCTTCATTTTCATGAATTAAAATCCCTATTTTTCAACGTTTGTCTCATGTTTTAAATAGAGAAACTCGTCCTTCATTTTTACTGTTTCCCTATAATACCAGTAGTGTTCTAATGAAAAGATGCTAGTGTTTCGTTCATTTCATTAGTGTTTCGTTTTTGTGTTGTTTTTTTAGGATTGATGACTAGTGTTTGATTATGGAATAGATTTAAAGTACGATATATGAACAATTAGGCTTTAACTTACAAGCAGTATAAAAAAGATGAAACAATTTGAATATTATGGTTTCTCTTTTATCACTATAAAAACCTCTTTTTATCATTATTTCATTACGAACATACCTATGTAAGAAGGAGCGGACCATGGAAAATAAAACGCTACATCCTAACCAAATTCTTTTAATTCCTGAAATACTTCCTGAAAGCTTTTATAATCAACCAACATTAGAATTAGCTCAATCTCTTTTAGGCTGCTTATTAATTAAAGAAGATGAAGAGGGCTCAACAGCTGGCTTTATTGTTGAAACAGAAGCCTATATGGGAGCAAATGACCGTGCTGCACATAGTTTTAATAACAAGCGAACGAAACGTACTGAAATTATGTTTCATTCACCTGGTCACATATATACATACTTAATGCATACCCATTGCCTAGTAAACGTTGTTTGTGCTCCCAAAGATACTCCTAACGCGATCTTAATAAGAGCTATTGAACCTTTTGTCGGGAAAGAAATCATGAAAAAACGAAGAGGGATAACAGATTTAAAGAAACTAACAAATGGTCCAGGGAAGCTTACTAAAGCTATGAATATTACAATGGCTGACTATGGACAAACCTTTTTTTCTTCCTCTTTAACGATTTCAACTGGATTTACTCCATCTAATATTTCTGTTGGTAAACGTATTGGTATTCAAAATTCGGGTGAAGCAAAAGATTATCCTTACCGTTTTTGGATTTCAAATAATCCTTTTGTCTCTAAATAAAATGATATATTTATACAATGGTTAAAATAAAAAAAGTTGAATCCATCCTTTCGAATGTAGATTCAACTTTTTTTATTTAGTATTTCAATGGTAATTTTACTTGACCGATTTTCTCATAGTTGCTTAATTGATAAGCATTAATCCTTTTATTAGAAATTGAATATATATCGTTCTTAATAAAAATCATTCTTCGAATCATTTCATCATAATCAGGATAATCACGCTTTTGACTATCGTTAGCTAGTTTTGCTTTTTGAACTATGCCTTTTTCAGGAGTAATTTCATATATCATCGCTCCGTCGAAAGTTAGCTTCGTTTCAAAATTTTCTATTTCATCGTATACAGTGATTGGAAAACCAAATAAATGTTGATCCTTGTGCTGAAATAATGCTTTATGGTCATAAAGGATAGGAGATTCCACGCTAGCTCGGCCGATAATAACAGAATCTTTTTCTTTTGGATTATGAAAATCTGTAATATCAAATAAGGATATTTTCATTCCTTTATTTCTTACGTTAGGCTCTCCACCAAAGTTATTTTTTACTAATTCTGTGTGATATCCAAATCCAATTAAATGATTTTCATCATAAGGATGTAAATAAGTACTATATCCCGGAATCTTGAGTTCTCCTAATACCTTTGGTTTTGTTGGTTCGCTTGTATCTATGACAAATAAGGGATCAACTTGCTTAAATGTCACTATATACGCTTTGTCTCCCATAAAACGAACAGAGTAGATCCGTTCCCCTTTAGCTAAATTATTCACTTCTCCAACCTTTTTCATATTGTCATTTAATATAAAAAGAGCATTTGTTGAAGAATCTCTTTTCGTGATATCATGATCTTCTGTCGTCGCTACGCGAAAATGTCCTTTATGTTCATCCATAGAAAATTGATTAAGAACTCTACCTTCTACCTCACCCATGCTAGAGAACGTCATATTTAAGCCATCTATTTTAAATTTATATACTTCCGTATACGGTTGAGTGAAATTGTTTTTATTTTGGTCCCCATATTTCGTAGCGGCAATATACATATTTTCTTCAGACATATAGATATTTTCTCCACTGCCTAATAAAGTTTCTATCTTATATGGTATTTTTTCATCCTCTAAGTCGATTGCTGCCATATGAACGTAATTTGATTCATTGGACTCTGGCACATAACTTATTTGACTTACTTTCTGTTCGTATACCCCTTTTTCATTATCAAAAAATCGAGGAGTCATAACAGCTGTTGTATCTTCTCTTAGCATCCATAGATCTGGGTATTGGTTCGCTACCAAATATAAGAATTTTCCGTTTTTTCTAGCCGTAACATAGCTGCCTTCCATTGCAATTTCTTTCATTAATTTCGGTTTTGATGCTTCACTAATATTGTAAATGAAAACTTTCGTATAACCATTTAGCATGATTTTTTCGACTTTATCCTCTGTAGATTTCCCTCGATTTTCATCAAAACCATGACCAATTACCATTAACTTGTGCTCGGAAAGCATCAACTCACTCGGATAAAAGTTATTTTTAAAGTGGATAGACGATGTTAATTTTATTGACTTTGCTGGAACAGCCTGGGTAATAAATAATTGTTGATTACTTATCGTATAGATATATTTACCATCTGTTTTCACAACATCGCCTTCATCAATTCCCGCTACTTGTGTATTCGTTTGCGAAAAATCATTTGAAGTATTTGAAGTCTTTTCAGCTTTATCTTCTCTTGAACTTTGAAAGAACTCTGATTTTGCAAATGGCCTTTCTTTGTTTAAAAAAGATTTCATGTACTCTTGTAATTGCTTTTTTGATTGCATTTTCGGTAAAGTAGCTGCTACTGTAAATGCAAGCTTTTTTTCGCCCAATAGTGGTATTCCTATGCTTGATGTTATGTTATCAGAAATAGATAATTCGTAGTTTTTCGTTTGTAGATTAAATCCTTCTTTCGGAGGGGAAACAATCAACATCTTTCGATCATCACTAAGCTTATAAGTTATAGGGACTAACTTTCCTTGTTCATCCTTAACCTTTATTCTTTCAGAATTGATGCTTGAAGCCTTTATCGGATTCGAAAAAGAAATCTTCAAATTCGAATTCGTCAAAATTATTCTTTCTGAACCCTTTACCTGACTATTTGTAATCTTCGTCGTACCAAATTGCCATACACCCCAAAAACAAATTACTACTGCTGTAAAAATGCCTACGATCCACCATCCCTTTTTTCGCATATTCTCACTTCCATTTCCTGTTTACCAATTAGACGACAGAAAATTAAGAAAGTTACATCACGAAATATAGTAGCTTACTATATGATCTATGGTATTTAATTAATAATCATTTTTTCATACCTTCTAGTTATCTTTCATTTTCTCATCCAATCCTTTCATAAAGGTTCCAATAATACTTTCTAAAGAGTCCTCAAGGTCTACTTGATAATTAAATCCACCTTTTCTTTTTAAATCGACTAATCCATACAATAAGCTTCTTATTCCTCTTATAGTATGAATCATCTCAAATTCAGTTAATGAATATATAGACAACGCCTCTCTCATCAAACTGATAATAGCATCTCCTGAAACTTGAACTTTTTTTGATGATAAATCAGGAGTACATAAGGAAGCCTCGTACATTCCAGGATATTGATTAGCAAATCTTATATAAGCTTTTCCCATAGCTTGAATAGCATCAAAGCCTTTACTGACATCCAAAGTAGCTTCCTTTAGATGTTGAAAAAGGAGGTTAAATCCTTTAATTGCCATAACTTCCTTTACTTCTGTTAATCCTTTGACATGATTATATAAAGAAGGTGTTTTGACATGCAGCTCCCTTGCTAATGTAGCCATTGTTACTGCATCCATCCCTTCTTTATCAGCTATTTCAAGTGCTTTATTCGTTATAATCTCTTGATTTAACCCAGCTTGAGGTGCCATATCATTCCCCTCCCAATAGATATTTTTTAGCTTGATTTATTGCTTGTTTCATATTTTTCTCTGGTTTAGTCATGATATTTCCATGCCCCACTGCCAAAAGGGATGGCTTAAAGCTTAATAGATTTTCTGCTGATTGTATAGCAACTTCTTTATTCCACGTAGCCAAGGCGGGGAATGGAAAGCTTACACGCAAATTACCTGATACAGCTATTCCTCCCTTTGTCTGAAAAGCATCCCCAGCAATTAAACTGTTATTTCTAACATCCATAAACGCCATCATTCCTGGAGTATGGCCTGGTGAATGAATAGCTACCAAGGACCCAATTTGATTTCCATCATTTATTAACGTGTCAGGTCTCGTTTTCATTTTCTTTGGAAAACTCCCTTTAATCGGCATATTGCCTTCTCCCTCTTCTAATGATAAATCTCCTTCAAGCAACTTTAATTCTCGTTTTGGCAAAAGAACTTCCACATTAGGAAGTTCTTCTTTCAATCCATCAAGAGCTCCCAAATGGTCACTATGAGCATGTGTTAATACAATTTTACTAAGGGGTTTTCCTAATTTACGTGCCGTGTTCAAGATAGATTTTTTACAGAAAGGAAGAGCCGCATCAATTAAAGTAAAAGAATCTACTTCTTCAACTAAATAGCAATTTACAGGGAAAAAATGAGTCATGAAGGAAAGTTGATAAATCGTATTCATTTTAGTCAATCTCATAATTAGGCCTCCTGAAAACTAATGGTACTAGTTTTATTATAACTAACACCATTAGTTTTTCGAGTTTTTTCCAGTTGGATGTGAATCATTGTTTTTTAGGTTACGACGGCAAATAAAAACGCAACCTTATAACAAACGTCATAAAGTTGCGTCTATCTTGCTTGATTAATCAAACTGATATTTTTATAAAATCATAAATGGATTAAGCTAGCTACGATTCATTTAACTAATCTCTCTGTTTTACTAATTATATTTCTGAATGAAGTACTGAAAGAACTTTACTTACCTTTTCTTCATCAAAAGGATTCTCTAATGAGCCTCCTATTCTAACACCCGTACCAAAATGATATTCATCAGCTTTTAAGAATGAATGAACTTCAGAAATATTATCCGCTTGAAGTCCTGCTCCCACTAAAATTTTTGGTCCGTGCCAAACATCAGATAACGTCATGAGTTGTTGAAGCTTTTCTCTTCCTTCAACAGCATTAGCCATGCCACCTGATGTTAAGATGCGTCGTATATGCTTACTATATTGACAAAGGACTTCTAAACCATCTGCTTGATGATGTAATTCATCAAAGGCACGATGGAAAGTAATATCAAGATCAGGAACTAAATTAATTACTTTTTCTAAAAGTGATTGATCAATTTCTCCATTTTTCAGACATCCAAATACGATGCCTGTTACGCCTAACTCTTTTGCTATTATTAAATCCTCACGAATCACATTCCAATCACTCTCATCATATGTGAAATGATAACTATGAGGTCGAATCATAACTTGAATAGGAATGGCTACATTTTCTATTATACGTTTGATTGTTCCATAGCTTGGTGTTAATCCACCTTCTGATATGGCTGAAACCAATTCTAAGCGATTAATCCCTAATTTTTCAGCTATTATAGCGTCTTTTTCATTTTGCACAATACATTCTAAAATCATGCTATCCACCTTCTTTTCATTTTACTAATTTTCTAAGATGTCCAAGTTATATCGATAGCACCATCTTATGCTTTTCTCTCATTATTATAACCGAACAATAATAAATCGGTATATATTTCCGTAAAATACCAAATGCTATCTTCCTTAACTACATCTTTTTATCTTATACTGTTTTCGCATACTTTATTGTCGTGGAACAAGCTAGTAAATATAGACTAAATTGAATTCAGCTCCAGCCTTTGGGATCCCCAGCTGTTCTCCTCAGGAGTCTAGTACCTTACGATCCTATAGACCTTTTATGTTAGTTTTAACAACTATCTTTTAGAAAGCAGCTTCATCTATAACTCTCTTTATGACCACTGTTATCACTATTCTAGCTTTATATCAAAAAAGCATTATTTATCATAATACTATATAAAAAACAAAAAGCCTGCATCCATTTTTTAGAGGATTACAGACTTAGTTGTTCCTATACTACCATGTTATTTATAAAAGCCGGTTCACCTATAGCCTCCCCCGCTGCTTCCACAAGGAGTTTCAATCCTTACACTCTATATATGCGCCACCGAGCTTATTCAAAAACAACCATCTTTTAGAAAACAGCCTTTAGTAAAAAAACACAATCTCTATCATAATCCTCTGCAGAATTAAGTACTTTCTTTATATTACTTTATCTACTATTCTATTATGATTTATTCAGTAACTGGTTCACTATTTAAAAACTCATGCAATGCCTCTTTATTTTTTTCTATATCAATATCCAATACTTGTGATCTCCACTGATCATCTAGTGTGATATTTTCATAAGCACCATCAATTGGAATTCTTAATTTTTCAATCGTATGATCATCACTTGAGAAAAAGGATGCTAACACACTTAATAAAGTACCCGTTTTTATATTTGTTGTAATAAACGGCTGAACAGAACCTATCATTTGAGGCATTTTCATCATACCTTTAACACTGACGATTTCATCTGTTATAGCTTGTAGTACCTCATGCTGTCTCTCCGTTCTTCCAAAATCACTTTCTGCATCCTTTCGGAAACGTGAATAACCTAATAACTGTTTGCCATTTAGTCTTTGTACTCCAGGATGCAATGTTTGCCATATACCTTCAGACATTTCTTTCTTTACATTAATCTCAATGCCGTCTGGAAAAGCTGTATCAATTGCATGAATAAATCCATTAAAATCGACAATAGCTACATAGTGAATATCGATATCAAAAGTCTGTTTAAGTGTTTCTGTCAATAAACTTTCTCCACCCATTAAATAGGATGCATTAATCCGATATTTCTTCTCTTTACCAGGGATATTTAAATACATATCTCGTAAAAATGATACAAGCTTCGCCTTTTTTGTTTTAGTATCATATTGTGCTAGTAAAATAGAATCAGAATTAGAGGCTTCCTCACCACGGGTATCTACTCCTATTAAGAGTACATTCATCGTTCCTTCGAATGGATCTCCTTTAAAATCGAGTTCCTCTTTTTTTATACCAGTTGCTTTTTCTGCATCCTTATAACTACTGTAATACCCGTATGCTGCATAAGAAATACCACTAATTAAAAATATAGCAATACCTAGAATCGTTGATATAACAATCTTTTTCTTTTTTCTTTTTTTCGCTCTCCTTAATCTACTCATGAACAATCTCCGTATTTGAATTTTTAGAATAAACAATTACCTAGTTCTAATTTATCAAACAAGCCAAAAGTAGACAATATTTTCTCAAAAATCTATATAAACTAAATTTTACCTAAGTCTTAGTTACTAGTTTTTACAGAAGAAAAACCGTAATCTAATAGATTAATCGAATCGCTCCAAACATCATTTTTTGTCGAATGTAAAACAACAGCAATTACATTTTGATTCTTTCTTGTAGCTGATGAAACAAGACAATAGCCAGCCTCATCTGTATATCCAGTTTTCACTCCATTTGCACCTTTATAAAAATAATCATTATCATCATCTAATAATTTATTGCGATTCGAATATGTTAATTCTGAATCTCTATACATTTTTTGATTAACAATCTCTTGAAACTCTTGATGCTTCATTGCTTCAGATGCTATTTTTACTAAATCGTATGCTGTTGAGAAATGATTCTTATGATGAAGACCATGTGGATTCATAAAATTCGATTCATTTGCCCCTAATTCTTTCGCTCTTTTATTCATTAAGCTCACAAAATACTCCATAGCTTTCTTATTGGATAAGCCAGGCTTTTCTTTATTTGCAACATAAATTGCGATTGTTCGAGCAGCATCATTGCCAGATGGAAGCATTAATCCGGACAATAATTGTTTTAATGTTAGGGTTTGACCCTTTTGAAGATAAGCTGTACTTTCTCCTGACTCCTTTAAAGAAACTTCTTTACCCACCATAATAACATCCTCTAAATCTCCTTTTTCTATAGCTAATAATGCCGTCATAATTTTTGTGGTGCTGGCAGGATATAATTTTTCATGTTCATTTTTAGAAAACAAAACTTTTTCAGATTGTTGATTGAGAACAATTGCTGCCTCTCCTGAAATGTAGGGCTCATTCATCCCTTTTTGATAAATGGCTCTTTTCCACTCATTTTCTTTAGAAGAAACAAGCTCTTTTAAATTAGGAATTACACATATAATAATGGCGATGGCTATAACCCAAACGAATTTCGAATTTTTCATCATTTTAATTCTCCTCTTACATGAGTTCTACTATCATGATAGCCAATCAATCTTAAGAGAGATTAAAAAGAATCTTAAGAACTTCTTAAAGTTAATAAAAAGCATCATTCCTCATTCGGATAAGAACAATCGCTTACCTTCTTCACCTATCTTCTATATAGTGCAAAATATAAAATAACCTTATTGATTTCCACATGCAGGGCCGATGCACTTTCCTCGCTACATACAGTCCAGAATCTCGACTGTTTCTTTTTCTACTAACGTTCCTGTCATTTTCAATAATTTATAAAAATAAAGCGTATATATTTTTAAAGCATGTTACATTCAAAATGTACCCCACAAATTCAAATGAAGAAGGGATGAAGCGATCTATGACATTTAAAATTGAAACTCTCCCAAAATATCGCGTTGCATATATGCGACAAGTCGGTCCTTATGGACCCGCTAACAGTCAGGTAATGGAAAATTTAAAGGGATGGGCTAAAAAGAAAAATCTTTTTAAATCAGCAATAATATTTGGAATTCCACAAGATAATCCTGCTATAACACTTTCAGAAAATTGTAGATATGATGCTTGTATTGTAATCTCTATGGATTATCCATTAGAGGATTCTGTTTATGAAGGCGAACTTTCTGGTGGCGAATATGCAACCTTCCAAGTTAAACATACAGCAGAAGATATTCAAAAAGCATGGGCTGAAATATTTCCTGCTTTACACAATAGTGGATATCAAATTGATAACAAGCCCATTTTGGAAAGATACACGGACGATTTGGTTAAAAGCCATTATTGCGAAATATGTGTACCTGTTAAACCGTTATAGTTGATTAGTAGTTTTCACTTACGTAATACTTTATCATTGAGAAGAGCACGTGGCTTATTAAGCCAATAACTTCTTCAGCTTAGCTGCAATTGAACAAAACAAGCTATTCAAAATTCAATATCAATAGAGCCTTAGTACTCAATAAAAATACCAAAAGATATGAAGAGGAAACCCTATCCATACCTTTTGGCGACAATTTGTAAGTACCTAAAGAAAAATTCTTTAGGTACCTTTCTATTCATATATGAAAAGATTCAAGTATGGTTAGTAAAAACGGATGATTAATTTACTTCTAAGTGAAGATCTCCTGGTTTTACTTTTCCCATTAGTTTTAAAACTTTGTGCAAAATAAGTGTAATAATTGCTGGTAAGATCATTCCTACTGCTACATAAATGAAAAATACTTGTATGCCTTGTGATGTGACGATATTAATTGGTGCAATTAAAGAACTTAATCCCATTCCTCCCAATTCATAAGGAACCTGAAAATTGAATAGCATCGTTGCAATCGGTGCACTAATCGCTGCAGCAATTAAAGTTGGTACTAGATAAATTGGATTTTTAATTAAGTTTGGAAACTGAACCTTCGGTGTTACCACTGATTGTGCGAGGAAACCTCCAAGGTCATTGTCTTTTAATGACATTAATGTAAAGCCAACGAATTGTACCGTACAACCGATAAGTGCTGCTGCACTGGATACAGGATCTAATTGTAACGCAATTGCTAGTGCAGCTGAAGATGCTGGTGTCATTAATAATAAACTAAATACAAGAGCAAGAACAATTGAACCAATTAAAGGTGAACCAGAAACAGATTCTGTAATTTGTCCACTAATCCAATTTAATAATGGCGTTGTAACCTTTGCCAAACCAACACCTGCAATTCCACCAACAAAAATAGCCGCTAATGGAATAGCCATAATATCGAGTTTTGTTTTTCCTAGCATTCTTTTGCCTACATAGGTTGCAACAATTGCAGCTAACACTGCTGAAATAGGCTGTCCAGTCACAATCGTAATAGCACCCTCTGCGGTCCGATTAATCGCTGCACCACCAACAGTACTACAAGCCATTGCACTAAAGATAACTAATGAATTACCTCCAAGTTGATAGGCGATCCCTGCACCTAGCGCTGGAGCTAACAGTACTTTAGCCGCCCCACCAATTGTTAGAAACATCTCCCAATCTAAATAATTTCCAATTGATTCAAATAAAAGGCCAATCCCTAATGTTACTAATACGGCATTCGCAATTCCTGTTGAAGCCTTAAACATGCGATCAATGATATATTCTTTTCTACTCATCTTGTACCACTCCTATGCTGCATAAATATTCCGAATATTCAAACGTATGAATTCAAATAAAAAACCCTGACCATTAAGGACGGGAAATATATGCATCCCGTTTGAGCACTTCGCTTCATTCACTACTTCATAACAAGCGTAACCCAAACGTTTTTTAATATGTTAGAAACGCTTGAGCCTTTAGCATAATATGAGAGTTATAAGATTTATATTTTTACTGTTAAATCTTCTCATCTTAGGTACCTCTTTTCTATTTGTTATTTTGAAATACTAACACTTATTTTCTGAAAAAGCAAAACATTTAATCTATTTCAAAAGAAGATTTTTAAAACATAAATGTTTTTTGTATCAATAATTAGATGAATTTATTATCAAATATTCGCAACTCACCATTATATAAATATAAAGTTATAAAAAGTTTAAAATAATAATTTTCATTTGAAAAATCAGTCCGTCTTGCTGTGGAACATTATCACCTGAAATATTTAATCGCAGCCGCAACCCTTTCAAACATAAAATTTGTTACGTAGATAATCCTTATCAACCAGATGAGAAATTGATTTTACGCTCTGCTTGCTGCTTGTACGACTGCCGTAAAGATGGTGAAAAATGTTATATTTGTCCAAGATTAAAAGACAGCGAAAGAGCAGAAATGAAAGTCAAAATTCAAATTAAAGCTATAAGACCACAGTACACTGGAAGGTATTGTGGTCTTATTTTGCAAAAACATGTAAATGATCGTTTAGCATATTGTTTAAAAAATTTTTCACTACCTTGCATTAAATAATAGTAAATGTCATACTATAGTTAACTCAGTACTATACATTAAACAGTAGTTGCAGAAAGGAGGACAAAATTTGAATGTTCAATTCAAAAAAGGCGTTCTAGAATTATGTGTACTTGTATTAGTTAATAAAAAAGATCGCTACGGCTATGAGTTAGTTCAAAACATCTCAGATAGATTCCAAATATCCGAAGGGTCCGTTTATCCTTTATTAAGACGATTAACCAAAGAAGAGTATTTTACAACCTATCTTAAAGAATCAACAGAAGGTCCTTCGCGTAAATATTATCATTTAACAGATAGTGGTCAGTTATATATGAAACAGTTGGTTCAAGAATGGAAGGACTTCTCTTTAGCTGTAAATCAAATTATCGAGGAAGGTGAACAAAATGAATAGAAAACAATTCTTAAATGAATTAGAACGCTTACTCTCTTCTTTATCTAAAGAGGAGCGTGAAGATATTTTAACTGATTATAACGAGTATTTTGCCAACGGTTTAACAGAAGGAAAATCAGAGGAAGAAATTGTAGAAAAACTAGGATCACCCATAATTATTGCGAAAGAATTAGGAGTTAATAGTGGCTTGGATTTATCCGAGAATACAACAAAGAATTCTAGTTCATTCGGTTCTATCGTTGCTACAATCGCTCTCGGCTTCTTCAATCTCGTTTTTATACTTGGACCAGCAATTGGTCTTATAGGTGTATTATTCGGTGGTTGGGTAGCTGGTATTTGCTTAACAGCAGCACCTCTTCTTCAAGTTCTAAGCTTAGTACTCGGATTTAATGATTATTATCTCTTTGAATTTTTTGTCGCCATCGCTTGCTCTGGCTTAGGTATTTTTCTTTTAGTAGGTATGTATCATTTATCAAAAATAGTTTCAAAAGGTTTTAAAATGTATTATCGTTGGAATATTTCCATTGTCAAAGGAGGAATAAACCATGCATAAAAAGCTATTTATACTTGCTATTTTCCTTCTGACCATTGGAATTATTGGAACCGTTTTTACTGCTAAAGCTTATTTTACAAATATCGAACAACAAGATACACAAAAAATACAAAGTGATTCTATTCAAGTAATCAAACTTAACTCAAGCTATGGAGCTTTTGAAATTGTTGAAGGAACATCTGATGAAATTATTATAAAAACATCCCAATCAAATAAAGCAATGAAGCCAAAGGTCGAAATTAACGGAGATACATTACTTATAAAAACTTCACATAAAAACCAATTTCAGTTAGGAATCAATTTCAGATATAATGAAGACAAAATGTATGTGTATCTTCCAAAAAAAGAATTCAAAAAAATAATTGTAGATAATAGTGTTGGCTCTATTAAAGTGGCTAATATACAGGCTAAAAATCTTGTATTATCTTCAAAAACAGGCAGTATACAGATGAAAGATGTAGATGTATTAAAAACAGTTGCACGCTCACAAGTTGGCTCCATAAAGGTTTTCGGAGAAACCAAAAATCTTGTATTATCAAGTGAAGCTGGCTCTATTAAAGTAGATACTGACTCTTTACAACATCCTGGCTCAATCAGTAGTTCTGTTGGATCTATAAAAGTTTTTACAGATAAAAAACCAGAAAACTACATGATTACAGCGAATACTAAAATTGGTAGCACTTCGATTTTTGGTGAAGATACCAATACTTATACAAACGGCAATAGTCAGCATACTTTGAAACTAGAAACAAAAACCGGAAGTATCAAAGTAGAATAAAATTTAAAACAAAAGGGCTATCTAAAAAGTGAATCTCTATTCCTTTTTAGACATTCATATTACTATACAAAGTAGGCAATAAAGCCATATTGAGATAAAAAGACATCTAAACAGTGATTTTAAATCACCGCTTAGATGTCTTTAAACTTTATAATGATTTTGTTTTACACAAATTGCTTATCTTCTTCCTTTTTAAAAAAGCTCTTCATGGCGTGAAATACATCTGATTTCTGTTTTAAAATATAATACAAAAACTGTTCATTTTTAATATTTTTATACGCACTCATAAGTGTAGAATGACGATTGTATTGATTCACTTCTCCATAGCCAAACATATTCGATACCTTCATAATTTCTTCGACCAGCTTCACACACCGCGCATTATCGGATGTTAGGTTATCACCATCTGAAAAATGAAATGGATAAATATTAAATTTATCAGGATGATATTTCTCTTCTATAATTTCTAACGCTTTACGATAGGCAGAGGAACAAATTGTGCCGCCACTTTCCCCTTTAGTAAAAAAATCCTCTTCAGAAACCACTTTTGCTTCTGTATGATGGGCAATAAATTCAATCTCCACCGTTTCATACTTCGTTCGCAAAAATCTAGTCATCCAAAAGAAGAAGCTGCGTGCCATATACTTTTCCCAGATACCCATAGAACCTGAAGTATCCATCATCGCTAGCACAACCGCTTTTGAATCAGGTTTAATGACTTCATTCCATGTTTTAAATTTAAGATCCTCTTGAAAAATGGGATGAAAACCTGGTTTTCCATTAAGTGCATTCCGTTTAAATGCTGAAACCATCGTTTTCTTTTTATCAATATTACCCATTAAACCTGTTTTGCGGATATCGTTAAACTCAATAAATTCTACAGTATGCTCTGCGTGCTCTTTTCTTTTCAGATTAGGAAGCTCTAGTTGACTAAAAAGCGCTTCTTCTAGCTCTAATAAAGAAACTTCAGCCTCGTAATAATCTTCTCCAGCTTGATCTCCTGCTCCTTGGCCTTTCCCAGGTCCCTTTTGATTACTTGATCCATCTCTTGCTACAACATCGCCAACTTGACTATCTCCATCGCCTTGACCAACATGCTTATTCTTGTCATAGTTGTAGCGAATTTTAAATTCATCTAATGAACGAATCGGTATTTTAATGACATCAGTGCCATTTGACATGACAATACTCTCTTCTGAGATTAAATCAGGTAAATTATTATTAATGGCCTCTTGAACCTTTTCCTGATGACGTTGTTGATCATCAAATCCTTTGCGATGGAGGGACCAATCTTCTTTTGAAATAACATACTGATGGTTGCTGTTAACCGACATGCTGTTCCCCTCCTCTATGAAATTATTGAATGCAACTACTTAAACATCAGTCTTGTGAAACGACCCAACTACTCTATGCAATAGTGTGTATAAGATAAAATTTTTGGTTTCTTTATCTTATGCACGAATCTCTTATAATTTGCGAATTATTTTGACAATTGTACTTTTACCTACTTTTGGTCCTAATGAAAATCCTCGCTTAAAACAAGAAGTTCCCCAAACTTGAAACCAATACTACATATGCAAACAGTGAAACTGATCACACAAAAAAACAGACTTCATTTGTAAAACGAACGGATTACTATTCCATCTTCCACCAAAATATTTCTCTAATCGTCCATATACCAAAGTAAAAACTCTTTGTAATAGCATAAGGGCTTCTTAAAAACGATGAAGCATCATTTTTAAGATAGCCCTATAAAAATTTTTATAGATGCTTTTCTTGTATTGGATCAGAAATTAAATCCTTCTCTTCTCTAAGTTCTTTTGCTGTTTCCATCTGCTCCATTTGTTTGCCTAATTCTTTCACTTCTTCTAAATCTTTTGCCATCGAACTATTTTCTGGTACAAAATCTTTATTAAATGTTTTCTTTGGATTTTGATTCATATATCATCACTCCTTAAACATCTGTACCTTTAAAATACCCGATTCAAATAAATGTAAACATTAGTTTTTTTTACCTATTTAACAAACTGCCCACATATCTAAGTAGTTCATTTGCAGAAGTTGTATTGTAACCATGCTCATTTACTAATCGAGCGACTACTTCATTAACTTTCTTCAATTGTTCTTCATTTGGTGTTTTACTAGAAGTTGTAATTTTTACGACATCTTTTAAATCAGCAAATAATTTTTTTTGTATAGCTTCACGTAATCGATCATGCGAATTATAATCAAAACGCTTCCCTTTACGAGCATAAGCAGAAATTCGAATTAATATTTCTTCACGGAATGCTTTTTTGGCATTCTCTGAAATACCAATTTGCTCTTCAATAGAGCGCATTAATTTTTCATCAGGTGTAATTTCTTCCCCAGTTAAAGGATCGTGAAGCTTCGTTTTATTACAATATGCCTCAACATTATCTAAATAATTATCCATTAACGTTTTAGCAGATTCTTCGTATGAATAAACGAACGCTTTCTGTACTTCTTTTTTAGCAATATCATCGAATTCTTTTCTAGCTAAAGAAATGTAGTTTAAATATTTTTCTCTTAGCTCGTTCGTAATCGATGGATGCTGATCTAATCCTTCTTTTAAACTTCGTAATACATCTAATGCATTAATGGATGCTACTTCTTTTCTAATAATAGTCGAAGAAATACGATTTATGACATAACGTGGATCAATGCCTGACATTCCTTCATCTTGATGCTCTTTCTTCAATTCTTCTATATCTGCTGTATTGTAGCCTTCAACACTTTCTCCATCATATAGGCGCATTTTTTTAACTAAATCAATATCTCCCTTTTTCGGATCTTTTAATCGAGTTAAAATGGTAAACATCGCTGCTACTCGTAATGTATGAGGAGCTATATGCACATCTCTTACATCACTTTCTCTAATCATTTTCTCATAAATCTTTTCTTCTTGGGAAACTTGTAAATTATACGGAACCGGCATAACGATAATTCGTGAATGCAACGCCTCATTTTTCTTATTCGAAATAAAAGAACGATATTCAGTTTCATTGGTGTGAGCAATTATAAGTTCATCAGCTGAAATGAGCGCAAACCTTCCTGCTTTAAAATTTCCCTCTTGTGTCAATGAAAGCAAATGCCACAAAAACTTTTCATCACATTTCAACATCTCTTGAAATTCCATAATTCCTCGATTTGCTTTATTGAGCTCTCCATCAAAACGATAAGCACGTGGATCCGACTCTGATCCATACTCTGCGATAGTTGAGAAATCGATACTCCCTGTTAAATCAGCTATATCCTGCGATTTAGGGTCTGATGGACTAAAGGTTCCAATTCCTATACGTTTATCCTCTGATAAAAAGATACGCTCAACCATTACATCTTCAATTCGTCCACCATATTCTTGTTCAAGCTTCATAACATTAAGAGGTGATAAATTTCCTTCTATCCGAATTCCATACTCCTCAAAAAAATCTTCTCGTAAATGTTGTGGAATAAGGTGAAGAGGATCTTCATGCATCGGACACGATTTAATTGCATATATGGAACCAAGATCGCTATGAGAATATTGCTCTAATCCTCTTTTTAACATACTAACAAGAGTCGATTTCCCTCCGCTAACAGGACCCATTAACAATAAAATTCTTTTCCTAACATCTAATCTTTTAGCAGCTGGATGAAAATATTCTTCTACTAATCTCTCTAATGATTCTTCGAGACCAAACATTTGGCTATTGAAAAAACGATAACTTTTCTTTCCATTTACTTCTTCTATTCCGACATCCTTTATCATGTTGTAGACACGAGAATGTGCGGATTGAGCAATCCAAGGTCGCTCTTTTAAAAGCTCTAAATATTCTGCGAAGGTGCCTTCCCACTTTAACTTTTGCTCTTCTTCTCTATATCTTTCAATTTTTCTCAAAATATCCATAAAGGAACCTCCCCTAGTTTTTTCAGAGATGTTTCTATAATCTATGCACAACCAAGCATAATAATGATTAAAGAGTACTTGCTGATTTAAACAATCCTTTACTTAACATATGAAAAAGAAATAGCATGTGAACTTGTACGAAAATAGCCATAGTTTTCCTTTTATCGTAGCCGCACTTCCGATATAATGATTATATATGGAATAAATGGATATTTTAGGTGATTTTCGAAAAGGGGGAATTCAGTTGAAATTAACATTAATTATTTTAGTGAGTCTTACATTCTTAATCGCAATCTTTACTTCTGGTTATAATGATAAACCAAGTACTAAATAATTATTTTCTTCAGGCGCTAGCTACATACAAGAAGACAAGCTCTCATATTGAGAAGCTTGTCTTCTTTTAGTGTTGCCATTCACTATGGTTTTCAGATATTTCACTTAACGCTTGGCTCGCCTCGTGTTCATAGTTTTTTCTCACCGCAAGATCTCCAAGAGAAACCATTCCTACGAGACGATTTCCCTCTACAACCGGTAATCTCCGTATTTGCTCATCAGACATAATTTCAGCAGCTTCATCAATACTTGTATTAGGTGATATAGTAACTAAGTTTTCACTCATAATATCGGTAACCTTTGTTGAACCCGGACGTTTACTTCCTACTCCTCTTATCGCTATGTCTCGATCTGTTATCATCCCTAGTAGAATACCCTCTTCACAAATTGGTACTACACCAATCCCGTAATCCTTCATCAGAACAGCTACCTCATATACATTATCTAAGGGAGTGCAATAATGAATATTTGTCGTCATTACATCTTTAACTGTTTTCATCTGTCATCTCTCCTTCATACCTATACCTATCATGTATTTTTTTCTTGTTATCCAAAATTATACTAAGAACATCACTAGCAAGATGGAAACAAGATATAAAGGGTCAAAATACAAGATGCTATAACAAGGCGAGGTAATTGACAAATACAACAGCCAAAAGAAACGGATGTCTGAAAAAGCTAGGCTTCTCAAACATCCGCTTTTATATGGTTAAACTGAATTTTGTGCTTTTTCTAATGCTAATCTTATTCCAAATCCAATAAGAACAATACCAGTAATGCCTTCAATTCCTTTTTGAACAATAGGCTTCCTCATCCATTCACTAATTTGAATAATTAAAGATACATAAAACAAATACCATAATGCTGACAAAGCAATAAATGTGATTCCCATGATAAGAAAAGGAATCAAAGTATCTCCTTTTGGATCAACAAATTGTGGGAAAAAGGTTAAAAAGAAAATTGCTACCTTCGGGTTTAAAATATTCGTAAAAAAACCTTGTTTAAAACAGGATACATGATTATTCACTTTTTCAGCTTGAATTTCTACAGCCTGCTCTTGTTTTCTCAAAGCCCATAATGTTTTAATTCCTAAATAAATTAAATATACCGCTCCTACATACTTAAAAATAGAAAACAAAAAAGAAGATTTCACAATGATTGCAGATAATCCTACTATGGCTGCCAGCGTATGAATCATTAACGCACAACATATACCTAGCGATGTTTTAAAGCCACCTACCTTCTTCATAACTAGCGTATTTTTGGTGACAACAGCCGCATCAGGTCCAGGTAAAAGAATTAAAAAAATACACATAAGAACAAATACAAAATAATGATTCATAATTACATCTCCATTTATCTAAAAATTCAGTATTTTAAATTTAACATATATTTATAACAATGTGGACTTAAGATAATAATAAATTCCTGTTCACTGTTTCACAATTTTATTCATAGTAAACGCCATCTAGGCGAAAAGCATAAGGATTAGAATCTACGTGTAAGGGGGGATCAAATCCGATACTCATAAAGTAAGCGTCCTGAAACGGAATTCAACTGAAACCTATGTTGATAGACAAAGTATGAAAATACAACCTTCATAAAAAAGCACATCTATTCAATAAAGAAAAGACATGCTTTTAATTCATCATTTCAAATGAATATAATTTTGTTGACGTAATGCTTCATAAACGAGAATTGCTGCTGTATTAGACAGGTTTAAAGAACGAATATTGTCATTCATCGGTATACGCAGGCAATGTTCTAGATTATTTTGAATCAGTTCTGGAGGTAATCCTTTTGTCTCTCTACCAAACACGAAATAATAATCCTTAGAAACGTCACTATAATCAAATGTTGTGTACGTTTTTTTACCGAATTTCGTTATATAGAAATATTCGCCGCCTTTAGTACTTTCAAAGAAAGCCTCTAAATTATCATGATAATGGATTTGGACAAACTCCCAATAATCCAATCCTGCTCTTTTTAGCATTTTATCATCTGTTGAAAAACCAAGTGGACGGATTAAATGCAAAATTGTATCCGTTCCTGCACAAGTTCTTGCTATATTACCAGTATTTGCAGGTATTTCGGGTTGAAATAATACTACGTGTATTGCCACCTTATATGTTCACCTCTAAAAAATATCTTCAATTCATATCTTATAATTATATCATGCTTTTCTGATTCGGTCTTATTCATCGCCTACAATTGTAAAAAATCGATATTGGATGTTTGGTGTATATGCTGTTGAATCTTCATATGACCAGTACCTTAAACGACTATTCGTCGTATGCGCATTAACGAGTGGCATCCCTTCTGCATCCTTTCCTGTTACAATTGTTGTATGATTAAAACGTCCATCACCTTCAAAATCATAACAAATGACATCACCTAATAACAATTTCTCAGGAGAATCTACTTCAATGGCTTTTAATCCTGTTTTTGAATTAGATAAATACAAAACAAATGCGTGAGCCACTGCCCAGCTATAACTCCAGTTATTTCTGTTATACCACCAACCAGCTGAACGATTCGGTGCTCCTCTCATGGGTGCTTCGCCAGCTAGTAAACATTGCGAAATGAAGTTTGTACAGTCGTTCTCGAACATCTCAAATGAAGGATTGAACTCATTCCACCATGTTTCTGCATACTGAACGGCCCTTAATCGATCATAATAAAAGGGAATACGTAAATCTGTATCTTTCCTCCATTTTGCAGATGATTGTTCCTCAGAAAACAGTAAAATGACTTCTTCATCTTCCACTAATGTCTCTCTATCAAAATAGGCCTTACGCTCCTCCATTTCTTCTTCGATATAAAATTTTTGATTTTGCTTAATAAAAAACTGCCAATGAATTGTATAATTAACACTTGAACGTTCATCTGCTGAGTGATGAGAACGAATGGTTCCTCTCGCCTTTACATATACAATTTGAGCATTTCTTTTTTGAAATAAGTTGGATTTCAATTCCACTTTAGTACAACTAAGAGAAGTAGAATCATCAACATATTCCTGACAACGTTTTTGCAAATGCTCCTGCAGTTGTTTTTTCAAGTCTTAACCTCCTTTTTATGAAAAACCATAACGATTCACATATGTTGAAGAATTGAAGCAATGCCAATCCATATCATAGGATACACCTCTGTCAATCAAATACGAATCGCTATAGTTAAACAAACATCGTATTGAACGAACAAAAACATAAGAGCAAATAACTTCATAATAAAAATATATGAAAGAAATGAAAAAAAATAAGCAACAGAAGTAATTATCTGTTGCTTAACGTCTTTTTAATTTCCTCTAATACGGTTTCATCCTTTTCAGCTAACAAAGCTCTCTGTAATACATCGTCTGCTCTTTCAGATGAAATCTTTCCAATTGTCCAAGCTGCGATACCTCGCATATCAGCACGTGGATCTTTTCTTAATACTTCCTCTAATGCTTCAAGTGATTCTTCCTCTTTAAAATGTGCTAAAGCGATTATGGCATTTCTTTGGATAATTTTCTTTCCTCTCCACGCTCCAGATAAATGACCAAATTGCTCTTTAAATTGACGATTACTAAGCGTTAGAAGTGGTGTTAGCAATGGCTTTGCAATTTCAGGATCAGGTTCCATTTTTTCATGATAATGAAAATCTATTCCTTTATTTTTCGGACATATCGTTTGGCAACTATCACAGCCATATAAGCGATTTCCGATTTTTTTTCGAAGTTCTTCTGGTATAACCTCTTTTGTTTGAGTTAAAAAAGCTATACAACGCTTCGCATTTATTTGTCCGCCTTCAATTAACGCTCCTGTTGGACAGACATCTAAACATTTCGTACATGAGCCGCACTGATCTTCTAAAGGTTCATCTGGTTCAAGAGGAAGATTGGTAATCAATTCACCTAAATAAACATAAGAACCAAATTCTGGTGTAATAATCGCACAGTTTTTCGCACTCCAACCTATCCCAGCTCGTTCTGCAACAGCACGATCTGATAATTCACCTGTATCAACCATAGATTTTGTACGCACATCTGGAATTTTATCCAATAGATATTGTTCTAGCATCTGTAGCTTTTCTTTCACTAATACATGATAATCTACTCCCCAGGATGCTCGACAGAAGATTCCTCTTCTTTCTCCCTTTTTGCCTTGTATATGCTCTTTCATTTTAGACGGATAAGCTAATGCAATCGATATAATCGACTTTGGTTGATCAAATAAAAGGGAAGGATCTGTACGTTTATCCAAATCTGGTTCCTCAAACCCCGACTGATAATTCAATTCCTGTTGTCTAATTAATCGATCCTTTAATTCAACGAACGGATCAGCTGTTGTAAAGCCAATTTTATCGATTCCAATTTGTTTACTATATTGGATAATATCATACTTCAATTGTTTATAATCCAAGAGTTTACCTCCTTTCTAAATAGGATAATATGGTAAAATATATAAAAAAAAGCAGTTATCGCTCTTTATAAATTCACAAATATTTATCAATAAAAAGGACTAACTACCAAAACCATAGGAGATGATCCCTTGACTATCCAAATTGACTCTATATTAAAAGAAAAAATTCCAGACTTTAAAATAGCTGCTATTTACTATCACTCTATAACCGTAAGTGATTCTCCTCAAATGTTAAAAGGACGATTGCAGATGTTTCAGGAATCTCTATATTTTGAAACTCAGGAAAAAGAATTAATGGATTTTCCAGGTTTAAAAGAATGGAGAAATGTTTTTAAATTAGCTGGAGGTGACCCTTCTCGTTATCGTCACTCAGCTGAAGCTTTATACCGCCGAGTAAAAAAACAGAACTATTTACCTTCTATACATACAGCTACAGATATTAATAATTTCTTTTCTTTACAATACGAATGTCCCCTAGGCATTTATGATTTAGCACATATCCAGGGAAACATTGTATTTACTATCGGTAAAGAAACTGATGAATATTTAGGTATTAACGAAAGAAATAATACCATGAAAAACATTATTATATCAAAAGATGAAATTGGAGCCTTCGGAAGTCCTTATGTCGATTCTAAACGAACGATTGTTACAACTAGTACAACAAATGCTATTCAATTTATTTATTTACGACCTTCTTTATCCTTAGAAGAATCTGAAAAACTAACAGAATCTTTGATGAACATGTTATTAAGCATACATGGAGGAGAAGGAAGCTTTACCATATATCGCTAATACAAAAACTATACAAAAGGATGCCTTCTCTTCCATATAGTAAGGCATCCTTTTATTTCATAGTAAAAAAATTTTGTCTCAAATTCCTTGTTTAATAGTATTTAAAAACATAAATAAACGCAATGCCTCGTTCTCCTATGTAACGAAACACTGCGTTAGTAGCTATGTATGGAGCGGGTGAAGGGAATCGAACCCTCATCATCAGCTTGGAAGGCTGAGGTTTTACCACTAAACTACACCCGCATATATTTTTGTCGAAATTTGTAACAACAAAATTGATTATATACCTTTTCAAACCTTATTGCAAGTAGTTTTTAAAAAAATATTCATAAGTATACCTTTGTTTTTTCACATATCGTATACTTATGAATCTTCCTCTTTACATCTCTATTTTAAAAGGCAATTGTACCTAATAAAGCTCCTATTAAAACAATTTTCCACGGTGCCAACTTCCAAAAAACGAGACATGAGTATAAAATAATTACTATAATAAAATCTAAATTATTTTGCACTGTACTCGTCCAAATAGGGTCATATAAAGCAGCTAACAAAATTCCTATAACGGCTGCTCCGATTCCTTTAAAGGCTCCTTGAAATAGTGGTTGATTTCTAACTAGTCCATAAAACGGTAAGGAACCTACAATTAATAAAAAGGCTGGTAAAAAGATGGCTAGTGTTGCAATTAATGCCCCCATCACACCTGAAATCATCATTCCTAAATAACTTGCAAATGTAAATAACGGTCCTGGAACCGCTTGTGCTAATCCATAGCCTGCCAGAAATTCCTCTTTATTCAGTAATCCCGTTGGTACTACTTCCTGCTCTAGTAGCGGCAAAACAACGTGTCCCCCGCCAAACACAAGAGAACCTGCTCTGTAAAACGAATCGAAGATAGAAATCCAGGTAAGATCAAAAAACTTATTTAATACTGGAAGCCCAATTAATAGTGCGAAAAAGGAAATGAAAGCAAGCATCCCAATTCTTTTGCTTATCGGTATATGGAATGTTTCAGTGAAAACATCTTTTTGATTTCTAAAAACGAAAATCCCTATGCATCCTGCTATGGCAATAACAATGATTTGTATAAATGGTAAGGGAAACAACAATATCATTGCAGCTGCCGCGATGGCCATTGCAATTTGAACTCGATTATTTGAAATTTTTTTTGACATATCCAATACAGCTTGGGCTACAATTGCTACTGCGACCAACTTTAATCCATGAATCCATCCCATACCAGAAAATTGATATATACCAAATAAATAAGCAAAAAATACCAAAACAAGTACAGATGGAAGTGTAAACCCTAAAAAAGAAAGAACTCCTCCGTAAATACCTCCTCTAATCATTCCAATTGCCATACCAACTTGACTGCTAGCAGGTCCAGGTAAAAATTGACACAAACCAATTATCTGCATGTATGTATCTTGATCAAGCCACTTTTTCTTCTTCACATATTCATTTTGAAAATAGCCTAAGTGAGCAATCGGCCCTCCAAAAGAAGTAAGTCCAAGTTTCAATGATACAAGAAAAATTTCTAAATAGTTTCTAACTTTCATTTTCCTCCTTATAATCTTTACGTGTTAAAAAACACAATTTTTCTTATTATATATGAGTCTATACATACAAAAGGAAAATCACTCGATTTTTTACAAAATCTTAATAAACCGAATTCATAAAAAAATTTCCATACTAAAAACACCGAATCGCCATAAGATCCGGTGTTTTTTAGAAATTATTTTTGTTGTTCTTTTAAGAATGCAACGTCTGGCTCATTTCCAAACCAATCCTGATAAATTTTTGCATACTCACCATTGTCAAACAAAGTATTTAAAGCTTTATCGAATTCATCTTTAAGTTTAGTTTCACCTTTAGGGAACATAAATCCATAAAATTCTGACTCAAAAGTTCCTTTATCTTCAATTACAACTAGTTTATCTTTAGGGTTATTTTTAGCATATTCCTCAACTACAGCATTATCAGCTACTACAGCATCTGCTCCACCCTTATTAAGTTCCATTATTGCTAAATTATTATTCTCAAATTTTTTAACATACTTGCTATTTTTACCTAATAGTTTTTCAGATACGATCATACCTGTTGTACCACCTTGCACTGCTACATATTTCCCTTTCAAATCAGCAGCACTTTTAATTGGACTACCTTTTGGTACAAGGATTTTTTGAGATGCTAGGAAGTATGGTACCGTAAATTCATAAGACTGTTTACGTTCTTCATTAATCGTAATAGCACCAATAGCTAAATCTGCTCGTTTATCTTTTACTTCAACCATCATTGGATCCCAACCAACATGATCGATTGTTACTTTATATCCAGCTTCCTTCGCAACTGCTTTAATTAAATCAACATCAAAACCTTTAATTTCATCTTTGTCTCTATATTCCATAGGAGCATATTCGGCATTTGTTACAATACGTAATGTTTTATCTTTACTTTCACTACCACTCTTACTACCGCTTTCTTCCGACTTACCACAGCCGCTTAATACAACTAAAAAAGCACATAATAGCATAAAACTAATCGTCAACTTTTTCATAGACTTATCTCCCTCAACTAGAAGTTTTTATTTTCTGATTTTTATATATTATATACGCTCGTTCATTTTTATTCAATATTTTGTATAAATATTATTTTTATAAAATTTAGAAAATCATATACTACAGAGGCATATCATAATTAATAGGATGATTGAAAATAAAGCTCCCCTCCTTATACCATATATTCAACTCTTTCAAATAAACGAATCAAAACTGTCGTAACTTCAGCATTAAATATTTTTTAAACATAATGAAAAAAAAACAAAAAAGAGGCTGTCCAATGAGTAACAAGTGATGGACACCCTCTTACATTTTAAGTTATTTCCAAACCACTCCTTCTATTAACCAAAAAGGAAAATAAAACAAAGCATGAAAAATCAGCTTTTTTAGAAAGTCAGAGCACTCACATAAATCGTATCCATAAAAATGCAGATCATATAAAAAGGAACCTCTGAAAAGTAATAAAATATCCCTTTTCTAGAGGTTCCTTTTTATATGTTTATACTTATATTTCTATCTCAAACACTTTCCATCCATCGATTACTTCTTTTGCTTGCTTTTCCTTCTAGTTCTTCAATAAATTGTTGACTATATTCTACTATTTTCAGTTTATCATGGTCCATGGAAGCCACATGATAAGAGTTCTGTAATATTTTTAATTTCTTCTGTAAAGAACTGATATTTTGAAGAATAAAATCAGTATTTTCAGGTGGCGCAACATGATCTATTGCAGATTTTATTCCTAAAACTGGACAATGCACCGTTGGTATTACTTTTTTTGATATATCCATTATTTTTTGTAGTTCATGAACCGCTTTTATGGGTACTTTTGAATAGGTTATTTCGTAAACATTTGCTGCCTTAATATCAGGTTCCCCTTCAATTATATATCTAGGACTGGTTCTTTCTCTCAAATAATCATAGGTAGGTACAGATAAAGCAGCATTAATAACTATAATTCCACTAATATCTTTGTGTTTACTTGCTAGACATAACGCTAGAGCTCCTCCCATTGATTGCCCCAAAATATAAATATTTTCACATGTTTGCTTCAATTGAAAATAGCCCTTTTCTAGCTCGTTGAACCAATCTTCATGAGTACATTTTTCTAAATCTAAATAATGTGTACCATGTCCCTTTAATCTAGGGGCAAGTACTGTATAGCCATATTGCGCCAAGCTTTCTCCCACATATTGTACACTTTGTGGAGTACCCATGAAGCCATGTGAAATGAGAACACCTATCTCATTACCCGGATGAAAAAATGGCTCTGCTCCCTTTATTACATCAAAGTTTTCTCTCATATCGCTCATCCCCTTACCATTTAAATTTAGCTCCTCTTGATTTTCTGTAATTCATTATGAATAGCGCTCCAAGACCGTTTTGAATAAAAAATAGGAATAGACTGTTCATTCGCTCTTTTTTTAATATTGGTTGATAAATTATGGTTGATATAGTCTGTTAAAACTAAAATTAAATCAATATTAGAAGGTATTTCCTTTCGAACCATCTGAGTTTTTCTTCCATTTATATGAATGATTTCTGTAAAACCTTCATTGCACAAATTTTCAGTTATTTTACCTAAATAATCTCCACCTACAACTAATAAAGATTGCATGATTATGAGTTCTCCTTTTCAAAGACTGTTAGATATTTTCTAGTTGCCTATTCAAAGTAAGATATCATGTTATAATTCCATATTAATCATATAATTCATATAAATCAAGTATGAATTAAAATAAAAAATTTTTAGAATCCATATATATATATATGTGCTTCATTTATAATCGCACATTGAAGCTTCGGATATGTCGATTATTAGGATGATATGGAAGCCGCTTTTCAAAGTCAAATGGGCTCTACAATAAAATCAATTTCTTATGTAATGATACTTGTTGTCATTATGACCGTACTTGCTGTTAGCTTAATCTTATACCTTATCATTAAAACAATGATTATTAAACACAAAAGAGAATTGGGTATTTTAAAAGCGCTTGGTTACACTACTTTCCAACTCATAACACAAATCACCTTGAGCTTTTTACCTGTTGTCATCGTGGGAGTTTTATAGGAGGAGTTTTTGGTACTCTATTTTCTAATTCCATTCCTTCCATCCTATTCTCTGAAATGGGCATATTTAATTCAGTCTTCTCAGTCAATATTCCGTTCATGATTGCCTTATGTATTGGTATTATAGTATTGGTATTATAGTATTGGCTTAAATTGTATCTATGTTGGTCACTGGACGAATTAAGCATATTTCAGCTCACAATTTGATTACTGAATAATCTATTTAAAGCTTTAGATACAAGGATTACTCTACTTCTAAAGCTTTTATTTATTCATCTTATAAACTTCTATGCAGAAACTCGCATTTCTAACTATAGCCTAATACTCAATAAATACCATTTAATTTCCAAAATCTACTTGCACATCTTCCAAATACATGCTATTTTAATTAATAACTCGAAACAACCATATATTTACACTAGGGGATCCCTTGATAAGGGCTGAGAATAAAGTAGTTTACTTGCAAACCCTCAAAACCTGAACAGGTTCGTACCTGCGTAGGGAAGTGCTTAAGGCTTTTTTGGACTTATTTAAGGACTAATTCGCACAACCACTTTCCTACTTATTTGGAAGTGGTTTTTTATTATGAAATGAATAGGAGCAAGCATTATGAAATTAATTGCCATAACCGATGACAAGCATTCTGTACATGAACTATCATCAATCATTTTACAAATAAAAGATCGAATTGACTTTATACACATTCGAGAAAAATCCAAAACGACTAAGCAACTTCTTAAGTTATTAGAGCTTTTAATAATGGGAAACCTCCCAAAAGAAAAAATCGTCATGAATAATAGATTAGATGTTTCCTTACTAATGGATATTCCAAATATTCATTTACCTTCATATGGACTACCAGTCAAAAAAGTAAAGCAAAAATGTCCTCATTTCACTGTAGGGCAATCTGTTCATACTTTCAAAGAAGCCACAGAAGCTGAAGCAGATGGTGCTGACTATGTTTTATATGGTCATTGCTTTGAAACAAAGAGCAAACAAGGGAAAACTCCTAATGGATTAGAAACTCTTCGTCAAATAAAAGAGAATCTATCCATTCCCGTTTTTGCTATTGGTGGTATTACACCAGAACGCATACATCAATTACAGCGTATTCGAGCGAACGGAATAGCTGTCATGTCAGGAATTTTTTCAGCATCAAGTCCAACAGATTCCACTAGTCTTTATTATAAAAAGTGTAAAGACAACATATAAGAGATAATGAATTTTGGAATTTTTGTAATTAGCATAAAGTCCCTTATACATTAACAGTCTGAAAGAATTCTATTTTTCAGTCAAGCATTATATAATCCGCATCATTCTACAGCAACTTATCCGATAAAAGATTTGCTAGAAGCTTTTCAAGAAACTTTCTCTGATAAAAGGAGGTGAAATGATGTATATCACTCTAAATGGAAAAATAGCAGAATTACCTCAAGAAGTACTCTCAGTCCAACATCTATTACAGCATTATCAACTAGAAAATCGAATTGTCATTGTAGAGTTAAATAAAGAAATTGTAACCAAAGAAGCCTATGATTCTGTCACGCTTAACGAACGTGATACTGTAGAAATTGTTCATTTTGTAGGAGGAGGATGATTATATGTTAAAAATAGCCCATCATTCATTTCAATCAAGACTTTTACTTGGCACAGGTAAATATCCATCATTTGAAATTCAAAAAGAAGCAGTTGCCGTATCTGGTGCTGAAATTTTAACATTCGCCGTGCGAAGAATGAAAATCTTTGAAGAAAGTCAGCCCAATTTTTTGGAACACTTAGATTTGACTAAATACAAATTATTGCCTAACACTGCCGGAGCAAAGACCGCTGAAGAAGCAGTAAGAATAGCTAAATTAGCTAAAGCTTCTGGTTTATGCGATATGATAAAAGTAGAAGTAATCGGCTGTGATCGCTCCCTTTTACCTGATCCTATAGAAACGTTAAAAGCATCAGAAATGCTACTAGAAGAAGGTTTTATAGTTCTTCCCTATACATCGGATGATGTTGTCTTAGCGAAGCGACTTGAACAACTTGGAGTACATGCTATTATGCCTGGTGCCTCCCCAATAGGTTCGGGTAAAGGTCTAATGAATCCATTAAATTTACAATTCATCATTGAACAATCTTCTGTTCCAGTCATTGTTGATGCTGGTATCGGTTCACCTAAAGATGCTGCATTCGCTATGGAATTAGGAGCCGATGGGGTCTTATTGAATACAGCTGTCGCGAATGCGAAAGACCCTATAAAAATGGCTATCGCTATGAAACTAGCAATCGAGGCAGGACAATTAGGTTTCGAAGCAGGAAGAATACCAGAGAAAAACTATGGGGAAGCAAGTAGCCCTATAACAGGAATGGTGACATCTTGATAAATCGTTACGCTAAGCAAGAACGATTTATAGGTAGGATTGGTCAAAAGCAAATACAAGAAGCACATGTTTTAATTATAGGAGCTGGAGCACTTGGTTCAGCAAGTGCCGAAATGTTAACAAGAGCTGGTGCAGGTAAAATAACCATTGTCGACCGTGATTATGTAGAATGGAGTAATTTGCAAAGACAGCAATTATATACAGAAAGAGATGCAGTTAATAAGCTTCCAAAAGTGATAGCTGCTAAGGAACGATTGCAAAGTATAAATAGCGAAATTGATATAGTATCGTGGATTATGGATGTTAACACATTAAATATTGAACGCATAATAGCTGGTGTAGATCTCATCATCGATGCAACAGATAACTTCGAAACCAGATTAATTGTAAATGATGCTGCCGTTAAACATAACAAACCCTTTGTTTTTGGAGCATGTGTCAGCAGCTATGGTTTACAATTTACGGTTATACCTGATAAAACTCCATGCCTACACTGCCTTATTGATCATGTGACAAATCAGCAAATGACCTGTGATACAGTCGGTGTCATCAGTCCTATTGTTCAACTTGTTGCTTCATATCAAGTAACACAAGGTTTACAAGTAATAACGAATACATTTTTTGACCCTATATTAAGATCTTTTGACATTTGGAAAGGAGAAAACTCAGCAATCAATATCAACAGTTTAAAAAAGAAAAACTGTTTAAGCTGTGGTGATGATAGAACATATCCATTCCTTTCCATGAATTATTCAACAAAAACAGATATTCTTTGCGGACGAGATGCCGTGCAAATTCGACCAGCTGCTGAACGTCATATATCCATTCAAAGTGTATATGAACGGGTACAAAATATCATATCCGATTGTGTTATGAATTCGTATTTACTTTCTTGCTCAATCGATAGAAATCGAATTGTACTTTTTAAAGATGGCAGGGCGATTATTCATGGAACAAACAATCCTGATGAAGCTAGAGCTCTCTACAATAAAATCATGCAATATAATACATAATGAGAATATCCATACATGAATCTCTAAAAACTGTATCCTATTACTTAAGTAATTATGGCTACAAGCTTTTAGAGATTCATCGCTATCATTACAACTTTACTTATCCTAAAATTCAAAAAATATAACAGATACCCTCACACCCATTAATTAAAAAAGAACTCTCCATCTTCAAATAAAATATATTCTTCCTTTAGCTGCCCATCTAATGTTAAATAATCTAAAATAATTTTTAACGGTTCCCTAGAATCCACTACTTGTGTACCACATATATTAATTAAAGGTAATTCTCTATCATCTCTCATACATGTAAGGTTATATGAAAGAACCTCGCCTTTTTCAACATGTTGCTCTTTAAATACTTGAAACTCTTGAAACTCTACCTTTTTTTCATTTTCAAAAATCATCATAGCAATTGTCTGAAATTCAGGAAAGAAAGATTCACCAAAAAATTGATTCATTTCTTTAGTCGTTTTTCCTATATAGATAGATTCATTGTTACTCATTGGAACATCTCCCTTTTTCAAATAAAAAACCTTAACATGAATGTTAAAGTTATTGTTATATTACATTATGTAATAAAAAAAGAAAAATAGTAGCTTTCTTCCCAAAATAAATGAAGGTGTCCAAAAAGGAAAAATTTGATGGACACCCTTTTACATTTTATATGATTTTTATACTCTTTCTTACCTCATCCCAAAGTGTAAAATAAAGCGATGTATAGGACAATACGAGTAACATAAGAATACCCCTTAGGCAAAATACGTCAAGATAACATAAAGTTTAAGGAACTCTTATAGTGATAAAATCACTATTCAGTCAGCCCTATTCACTATTTAAAAATCTATTGCTTTTTTTCCATGTACTATCGGTAGTTTAATATAGCTTTGCCCGAGTTGCACTTCAAATGTTGCACCTGTGGAAGAAGGTATCGTTCGTCTAGAATCACTTCCAGCAATGATGACACCCATTCGATGACCTTTCTTAAATATATAATCTTCAGGCAATGCATGCCACTCAAACTTATAATTCTTACCTATTGTTAATGGTTCTTCTTTTGAAAGTGATTTCCAATTTTTCGGATCAAACCAACCTCTTGTTACAACTTCATATGGAGCTGCGTGAGTCGTTTTTTTTGTATCTTTATAGCAAGCATCATCCGTTTCACTGCTTTCACCCCAGCAACTTTCTGTAGACAATGTTTCAATACCTTCACCTCTGCCCTCATGATTGACTCTGGTATCCATGCCATAATCAACAATTAAAACGGTCAGATTAGAATCTTCCTTATCGACATTTGCACGAAGTGAGATTTCAGGTATTCCACTTAATTGAACATCATTTTTTAATGTATCTGTCAGAAATACCATTCGATCGGATCTAACTGTCGTTTCATTTGTAACCATTTCTTTCTCTGTTTGTTTAGGATTATCAGTAAAGTTAAGTGTAGGCTTTCCTTTAACAGGGCTTGTAGTCAGTGTCCCATTTGAACTGACATTTTTCCCGGGCGCCAAATTTATTTTAATTTCTTTTGCTTCTTTAGCTGGCCAAGATGACTGAGTTTGCCATTCATCTGCCCCTCGTTCAATATCAACAGCAGGTTGATCCATGATTCCATTATCGATATCCATTAACCAATAATCAAACCACTGGTGCAATGTATCTACCCATTCAGCTCGGCGGAAATCAAAAGGATCGACATGACCGGTTTGTGTAAGCCATAGCTTTCTTGGTACTTTATTTTTGGAGAGCTCATTCCACCAATCTGCCAAATGGTTCATTTTAACGTTATAATCATTTAATCCATGAACAGCGAATACACTCGCTTTAACCTTTTTGGCATCTTTTACATAGTTTCTCTCATCCCAAAAAGAATTATAGTCTCCTGTTTGATCATCTGATTCAGCTTTTAAACGATCGAAAACTGGCTGACAAGCTTGTTTTCGAGTACTACTTACGACTCGACTTGCTAAACCACTCGGACCATTATTATAATATGTAAGTCCTTCATGACGATAATAATTGTACCAACTACTTATTGCTCCTATAGGAACAATTGTCTTTAAGCCTTCTACTCCAGTAGCTGCAACCCCATTTGCTAAAGTTCCATCATATGATTTCCCAATCATGCCCACATCACCAGTAGACCACTTTGCACTGACTTTTTGATTGTTTTTATCCCATGCTTTCGCTCTTCCGTTTAACCAATCAACAACGACTTTTATGCTTTCAATTTCTTCATAACCACCAGTAGTAGGACATCCGTCCGATTGATTAGTACCTACCATTTCCGGTAATACAACAGCATACCCTCTAGGAACGAAATAATTATCATAGTAGAGAGGAAATTTCTCGTTGATTCCATCTTTATTTTGATCCTTTATTTCACTCTCATTTCCCCTACCCATACTCTCATAATATGGGCTTGCATCCATTATAACTGGTACCTTGAGTCTGCCATTTGATTCTTTAGGACGGATAATATCTACTGCAATTCGGTCCTTCTCGCCGTTCTTATCAGTATCAAGGCTAGATTCTACAAAAACTGTCTCGCGAATAGCGTCCTTGTAAGAATAAATCGGTTTTGTTTTCAAGTCTTTTATCATAGACTTGGCTATGCTATGCGTTTCTGCATGTACTTGTGGATTAAAATTCAAAGATGATAGAGTTAGAGCAATAGTGGTAAAAACACTTGTTACTAGTAGTAATTTTTTATTTCTCATCCTATCCCTCCTATCATAAATTAATATAATTATAAGTTATGATAGGAATATTAATAGCATATTTTTACCTAATATTACCAATAACTATCAAACTCCTATTAAGAGAGTTATGTCAAAAGAACTGATAAAAATGGAGAAAAACTTCCTTTTGTCTTTCTATTTGGGCTAGTGGGTCCATTTACCTCCAAATAAACACTTCTCTCATACCCGAAAAAATGACAACTCTTTCTAAAAGAGTTGCCATTCTAGAACCTATTAACTATTTTATTTTTTACTAAAATACATTTCCACAAGACGATTTAGCACGGAATTTAAAATAAAAAAACCTTAACAATTCGTGTTAAAGTCAAATAATTATTTACATATCATTATAAAAAATACTGGTACCGGTGGTCGGGGTCGAACCGACACTCCAGAAGGAACACGATTTTGAGTCGCATGATATAGAAGTTCATCTAATTATCAACTCATTTTACATGTTCCTTTTTATCTGTTTTAGCCGGTTTTCTATTTATTAAATAGTTTGTTTTATAATGTTCATTACATTACGTTCATGTAGTTTGTTATCAATAATATAAGTACATAAAAACCTGTTCCCTCACTCCCCATGTGTAGAGTGTACATAGCAACACATGAGGTGCAGGTGAATTTTTTTAAAAAATATATTTGCATCTCACCTTAAATAGCAAAATACTCATTAGTTGGATTGCAAGCTCGTTATTAGCATAGATAAGTATGTAACTGGTGTAAGTTCAACGATAACCAAACTATCGTTGAACATTTTAACCTTGAGAGGGCATATTTGTTTGTTTTGGTTCTACATCCTTAAATGCATCTTTAAATGCATCTTCTTTGATCTCAATTTCTTTATTCAAATTGTTTAATACCTCTTGTACCAGTTTTGCGTCTTTCTCCATAAGCGCTCGCTTGATTGGGTCTTTCACTTCACTTAATGGTGTCTCCTTTCTATCTGTTACCATAATAATGTGATAACCAAATACTGTCTTGACTGGCTCGCTCACTTCACCTTTTTTTAATTTCATAGCGGAAGCAAGAAATGTTGGATCCAATTCCTTACTTTTCCCGGAAAGATAGCCTAAATCCCCTCCTTGTGTTGCGGACACCTTATCTGTCGATTGTTTTTTTGCTACTTCAGCAAAGTCGGTTCCTTTCTTTAGCTCCTTACCAACTTCTTTAGCAATCGACTCATTATCCACGAGAATATGGCTTGTTCTCACCTCTGTATATTGGTCTTTATGTTGTTCATAGTAATCTTTTATTTGTTTATCTGAGACTTTCACTCCTTCTGTTGTTGCTTTTGAAAAATAAAGAGATTGTTCGATATAATCCTTTAGTTCATTTTCGTTAGTAAACCCCTGTTTTTGCAGGAACATTGTAAATTCATCTTTTTCACCTACTTGTTCCTTTATCTCTGCCAGCCGGTGGTTTACTTCTTTATCAGATACCTCATATTTGCCTTTCAAAATTTGCATATAAACCAATTTCTGAATCAATTCATTTCCCCGTTTGGTCTTAGCCACTTCGTTATATAAATCATCTTTTGAGATATTTCCATATTCCGTTTTAATAAGCACATCACTATCATCACTAGAGGTTAGAGCCGAACAGGCGCCAAGTAAAACTAACAATATTAAAATGGATAAAATGGTAAGTATATTCTTCAATTATCTTCACTCCTACTTTTGACAACTACCCAAGTCCATTACAACTTACGGATTTAACTTTGATTTACCATCCAGAAAATCAACTAAGTATACAAATTTCACAGGAGTCCATTCTTTAATTTCCCACATTCACTAGAAAGATTTTTAGTTTGCCCCCTGGAACAGTCATCCCTGTTACAGGGGGTATATTCTAAAACAGTGAACCTTACTATTGCCAGATCATAATTATTGCATCTGCATGAGCTTTTAAGCTGTTATAAGCTTTCTCAGAGATCTGATTTGCCTCTTTTTTAAGCTCTAAAAATCCTTTAAAATTATTTATTTGTTTAACAACCTTATCCGCAGAGCCTTTCTTTTCAAATTGGCCAACGGAATTCAAATGTGCCTTTAATGCTTGCGCTGTACCTGCTTTAAAGGCTCCCTCTTTGGCAAAGCTATCAATAATAGAACTTAAACCGGTTGCGTTAAGACTGCTAGCCAAAAGATTTGTATCTGTAACAGTTTGATTAGGGTCTGTCTCTGACGTTGCCGTAAAGGTAAGAGTATCAGGGGCAGTCTTACCCTTCGAAATTTTCACGTACACAGGTACATCAACGGTTGCTCCAGGCTCCACAGCTAGTACGTTATGATCCATTTGGACTTTCCAATCATCACCTGCAGAAGCTTTGACACGAACAAGATCCTTTGCTTCGCCAGTATTCGTAACATTAAAATGATAGACTGCCACTTTGTCTTGTACGGCAGGCTCTACAGTTCCAGCACTTAAATTTAGCCCACGTTTATAGGCACCTGCACCATCCGTGTTACGGACGGCAACCTGATAACGAAGTACACCATCTTTGTCTTTGGAATTACCTAAGATATAGAAATGCAGTTTATTGTATGAATCTATATACTCACTGACAATAGTGTCTTTGTCTATAGAACCATCGAACTTTCCGGCAACCAAACTTGTCCCACTCCCAGCTTTGAATAAAGCATCAAGAGCTTGACGGGGGTCACCTTTGCCAACCATTACTGTTGTGCCGTCAGGTCTTGTAAAATCCTTCAGATTGATATCCTCAGGATGTGAATCAACTACCCAAATGTTCGGGGAAGTCTCCGCATTTTTCGTCTTGGCTATCAATACACCGGAGTCTGCTGCAAAGGAATCCGTACCAAAGCGGTCTACCACTTCAAGGGTATAGTTATTGTACAATCTATTGTTTATAATATCGTTACGCCAGTCACCGGCAAGGTAATTTGTTGGTGTTAAATCGTTCATACTGATGTTGATGCCGTGTAGTCCGGTCCGGCCAAATTCACTGCCAATTGGTGCTTGACGCGCGATAATATCCGCAAACACTGGTCCAGATTCTTTTAAGGTATCACGGTTTAGCTGGAGGACTTCATCTTCTTCTACAAATCCCTGTTTCATCTTATTACGAAGCATATGTGGTGCCGATAAAGAAGCACCAAGAGTGGATGGAATCATCCAGCGAGTGTGAGTTCCACCAGGACCATTAAATGATCCACGGCTCATTGTTTCCCAATAACCCGAGTAGGTTCTAGGGTCAAGTGCTGCATTATTGTAGTTATCACCCAGACCGCGGAGATGACCAAATTCGTGGGCAAATACGCCCATACCATCACTTTCGCCTTGAATAGAAACTCGAATCGCTTTGCCATTAATCGTTGCACTAGATGCAGCAGACCAAATAGCTTTGGCTGCATAATAAGAGGTCCATGGTACATAACGAGTTTTTGCCCAATTTGGCATGTTTTCAAATCCAGGTAAATCTGGTGGACCAAATTCACCAGGTACCGATTCTGGATTCAGAAACATCATTTCTCCGAGTTCCTGCCATACAGTTGATTCATCATAGCCGGCATGAACGATGAACGCAAAGTCATATTCTTCTCCAGATGCAGCTATATCAGCGGTAGCTGCATTTATACCATCCTGAAAAAGGTTTCCTCTTGTATAGTTACTCGGAAGTGAATTAGAGTTAAAACTGCTTTCAAGCCCATACTGAAATTCATTTTTATCCAAGCGGTATGGACCATAAGAATCAAGGGCTACGCCCCATTTTCCATTAGAGTTCTCTTTCCAAAAGCTATCGATTGTCTGATAGTTATTGAGTTTGCTAGGAACATTCAAGAAATCCCTCCACCATTCCCCTAATTTTTCACGAGGAACAGCATCGACTTGTGGGTTACCAACGAGTTCTGAACCCTTTGGTTTGGTCAAGATAAAATCCTGATCAGGAAAGTCGACCAAAATCAATGCCCCTTTAAGTTCTGTTTTCGGTTTAATATCGGTGTTATTCCAGTCAATCCCTGGAATCGTATTATAATCCTTCCAAGTCATATTTTCCGGATTCACCCATGATTGTGGATCCACTGGGTCGGGTATTTTATCCAGCCCTGGCTCAGCAGCAAAAGCGGCTGTTGAAGACATTGCAAGCAATATAGTGGTCGTTATTGCTGTAATCTTATTTCTAAGCTTCAAATAAATTCACCTTCCTATTAGAAAATGACCTACTGTAAATGTAGATTTATGTTTTCAAATCCCACCTGATGATAAACTTATGTCATTATTTCTTTATCGTTATTAGCCGTTTTATCGCCTCCATTCAAAGCTTAATACCATACCTGGTTATCACCCCCCTCACAGTCATAAAGCATTGTCATTAATATGACTACTACCTGCAAAAATGCCAAAATACTAATTTGGAAAGTTGAAAAAGGAATAATCTTACACAAAGATTTTGCAATGAGGGAAAATCTACGAATCTTAAAAAAATATTCATAGATTCTTTTAACGTTAATGTTAATCCTAATATTTACATAATTTACAGAATATTACAAGTATTGTGAATTTATAATTAATAAAGCATTCCACACCAAAATGAGTTCACGTATTGGGAAAAGGAAATAGATCAACAATATTAATGCGAATGGATGAAAAACCAAAGGTTGTAAGTGAACAGTTAGGGCATGCACGATTCGGCATCACAATGGATATTTACTCTCATACAAATGAAGAAATACAGAAGAAAACAGCGGAAAGATTTAATAATAACTTCTGAACATAATGGAACTGGTATTAAGATTCCTGTACTATTGGGACTCTTTTTAGGTCTAAGAAGAGGAGAAATTTTCGGATTGACCTGGGACAAAATTGATTTTGAAAAGAATTCTATCATAATTGATTGTCAACTCATTAAGAGAAATATGGGACTCACTCTACAAAAAACTCAATCTAGTATTCGTACTCTTCCATTAAATGATTTCTTAATTAACGCTTTAAAAGAACATAGAAATATGCAAATATCATTTCCATTAAACCTAGTAATTAGTAATGATGATGGTGGTTTTTGCTGTCCTAATTATTCGTACACAATGAAACAAAACGAGCAGTAGCTGAAACTATATTACAGAATGTTATTAACTATAAAGTAGAATAATCTTTCAAATTTGTTATTAAACATTGCTTTTTAGTAATAACACAAAAAAGGATTTCAACTTATAAATAGCTGAAATCCTTGTAATATCAATATGTAAATTGTATGGTACCGGTGGTCGGGGTCGAACCGACACTCCAGAAGGAACACGATTTTGAGTCGTGCGCGTCTGCCAATTCCGCCACACCGGCAAATTTGGAGGCGGCAACCGGATTCGAACCGGTGAATAAAGGTTTTGCAGACCTTGGCCTTACCACTTGGCTATGCCGCCGATATATTATTTATTTAGAAGAAATGGAGCGGAAGACGGGATTCGAACCCGCGACCCCAACCTTGGCAAGGTTGTATTCTACCACTGAACTACTTCCGCATAAGTGGCTGGGCTAGAAGGATTCGAACCTTCGCATGACGGAATCAAAATCCGTTGCCTTACCGCTTGGCTATAGCCCATTTATAAAATATATGCTCATTTCATTAATTTATGATAATAATGGGGCGACTGATGGGAATCGAACCCACGAATGTCGGAACCACAATCCGATGCGTTAACCACTTCGCCACAATCGCCATTATCTGATTGGCAGGGGTAGTAGGAATCGAACCCACACTGACGGTTTTGGAGACCGTAGTTCTACCTTTAAACTATACCCCTAAACTAAATATAAAAATGGTGGAGGGGGGCAGATTCGAACTGCCGAACCCGAAGGAGCGGATTTACAGTCCGCCGCGTTTAGCCACTTCGCTACCCCTCCAATATTGAATTTGGAATGGTGCCGGCAAGAGGAGTCGAACCCCCGACCTACTGATTACAAGTCAGTTGCTCTACCAACTGAGCTACACCGGCACATATAAATGGTGGCTCAGGACGGAATCGAACCGCCGACACAAGGATTTTCAGTCCTTTGCTCTACCGACTGAGCTACTGAGCCTAATTAGAAATGGCGGTCCCGACGGGAATCGAACCCGCGATCTCCTGCGTGACAGGCAGGCATGTTAACCGCTACACCACGGGACCTTCATTGTATTGCGGGGACAGGATTTGAACCTGCGACCTTCGGGTTATGAGCCCGACGAGCTACCAGACTGCTCCACCCCGCGACGATAATATATGGTGGAGGATGACGGGATCGAACCGCCGACCCCCTGCTTGTAAGGCAGGTGCTCTCCCAGCTGAGCTAATCCTCCAAATATGGTGACCCGTACGGGATTCGAACCCGTGTTACCGCCGTGAAAGGGCGGTGTCTTAACCGCTTGACCAACGGGCCATGGTAACAAATGAATTAAAATGGCGGAGAGCAAGGGATTTGAACCCTTGAGACAGTGGTTAACCGTCTACACGATTTCCAATCGTGCTCCTTCGGCCTCTCGGACAGCTCTCCATATTTATGGCTCCGCAGGTAGGATTCGAACCTACGACCGCTCGGTTAACAGCCGAGTGCTCTACCACTGAGCTACTGCGGATCAATATGAACCTGGCAACGTCCTACTCTCACAGGGGGACCCCCCCAACTACCATCGGCGCTGAAGAGCTTAACTTCCGTGTTCGGAATGGGAACGGGTGTGACCTCTTCGCCATCATTACCAGATAATTGCTGTCTGACCTTCTTTCGAAAACAGACTTTTTATCAAAGACAAATATTATTATAATATTTTCTCTGCATTTTTCAAGAGGAAATTTTTCACTCTCTCAAAACTAGATAACAGAAGGTGTAAATTGTTTGTTGCGTATGACTAACCATGTCTAGTTAC
>NZ_CAPG01000083.1:0-22794 GCF_000321185.1 Bacillus sp. AP8 | reverse complement strand
CCTACGTTTTTTATTACTCATGAGTCCATGTGACTGATTTTCTTGTAGTGGGACAGCCTGGAAATTTGTCTCCTTGTTGAAGCACTACATGCTCACCATCTGCATCTATATAATGACCGGATTCCATTACTGTTTCTCCAGTTCTATGAGTATGACTAGCATGAGTCCAAACTGTATCACCTTCTGTAGACGGGCAGTTTGGAAATGTTTCTCCCTGTCTAAGTTCTTTTGTCTCTCCAGTAGAGCAAATATATATACCTGTTTCCAAAACAATATCTCCTGAATGATGATGATCTTTGAAGTGAGTCATAAATATCCTCCTATTTAATAGTTTGACACTTTCAGTATTCTCTCCGATCACTTACATTATTCGATATGTTTCTTCAACCTATTTACTAGAGATGCTTTGTTTTTAATAATTTACAAACCGAATATATTAATAAATATAAACACAATAAAGGGAACCAGCAGTGAAGGCAAGAGATTTAATGTTTTGAATTTTTTAATTCCTAAAATACTCAAACCTGAACTCAAAATCAAAACTCCACCGATAATTGAAATTTCAGCCAATAAATCTGTCGTTAAGAAATTCTCCATAAATTTTGCTCCTATATAAAAGAAGCCTTGCCACAAAAATAATACAATAGCTGCAGCAGATATACCTATACCAAACGTTGAAGCCAATACAATGGATGTAATTCCATCCAATATTCCATTTGTAACTAAGTATGTATAATTACCTTTTAAGGCAGCTTCTACTGGACCTAAAATAGATAAGGAACCTATACAAAATAAAAGTATGGCAGTTGATAGACCTTCCGCTAAATTACTTTTCGAAAATCGATTCACCAACTCACTAAATTTCCGATCAAAATTAAACTTTTCTCCCACTAGCCCACCTATTGCGAGACTTACAATAAAAAGGACTGGATAATTACTAGAAGGTAAATATTGAACAATAGCGTTAATCCCTAGAGCTGTCGCTGCCAATCCCATAGCCTGCATGAGAGCTTCTTGATACCCTTCTTTAATCCCCTTATTCAAAAAACTACCGATCGTACTTCCTATAATAATCATTATGCAGTTAAATATCGTTCCAATCATCTTACTCTCTCCTTAGATAATCTCGTAAAAAAAGAATAAACCCTCTAGTTACTAGAGGGTCAATGCTTTTGGATTGGAATCTGAATTTCAGTGACAAATTTTCCCTTATCATTTGTAAATCCATAATCTATTAAAGTAATTTCATAGGCATCGTCAATGATTGTATAGTTTTTTTTCTCTATGTACTCAATCAGCTGATCATAATAAGGACTAGCATCCTCATGTGTACCTTCAAACCGAACGGAAAGGTACTTTCCTTTCGGCAAAATTTTAGCTTCGGAATATCGATACGATTCGTCATCCACAATGATGAATATCGAATTATATTCATTAAAGATTCTATTTTTTAGATTATCAGCCGATATGGAAAATCCAACTTTACCTAAAAACACAGCTGATTTCATATTGGCATTGTTTTCTAGTACACGAATTAACATTTCAAAATCATTTTTCATATAAATTCTTTGTTTTAAATAAACCGCTGTCCGCTCAGGTAAGGCGTTTTCACAAATGCTATATAGGATATCTTGGCGAGTAGCATCTTTAATTTGTTCAATTCTTTTATCTATTTTCTGTTGTATTTGAGTAATCTCGTTTAGTCTTTTCTCTGTTTCAACCTTTTGCTTTTGTAACAGAAATAAAATCTTATCAATATCCCGATTATCTAAAAACTCTTTAATTTCTTTCAACGGAACGTGAAGAGACTTTAAATATAGAATAGTATTTAATTGTTCAAATTGATCGATTGTATAATATCTATAGCCATTGTTTGAATCTACATATTTAGGCTTAAACAAATGTATTTTATCGTAGTATCTTAATGTTCTAATGTCTAATTGAAATAGTTTTGACATTTCACCTATTAAAAATGCGTCGTTCATTATGTTCTCCTAAATCGGTTTATTTGGTACTGTAGAATGAAGAAATATATTGGCTGGTATCTTATATAAGTATCTTCAACATTCTCCTAATTCAGCAAAACGTTTAACTCGTGCTCCAATTTCATCACGTACACGCTGGAAGAATGCCCATTTTTCTTCTATTGTCCCTTCTGCTTTTGCTGGATCATCAAATCCCCAATGAATGCGATTGACAGATGATGGAGTAACTGGGCAATGTTCCGACGCATGACCACATAATGTAACCACCAATTCTGCATTGTTTAGAATATCAAGATCAATGATATCCGATGTTTGATGAGTAATATCTACACCAACTTCTTTCATAGCTTTCACTGCATTTGGATTCAAACCATGCGCTTCAAGTCCCGCACTTTTAACATTCCATTCATCACTCAAATACTTTTTTGCCCAGCCTTCTGCCATTTGGCTACGGCATGAATTCCCTGTACACAAAAAGTAGATGATCTTTTTATTATTCATAGTCGTTTTCCTCCTGATGTCTCAAGAACAGATTCATATTTTCCTAGTTCTAAAATATTTCTTTTCCCAGTGCAATGCAACATGCACAAGGGCAATCAGTACAGGTACTTCTACCAAAGGACCAATGACAGCTGCAAAGGCTGCTCCACTATTAATACCGAATACCGCAATAGCAACAGCAATAGCTAACTCAAAATTATTACTTGCAGCTGTAAATGAAAGTGATGCCGTTACAGGATACGATGCTCCCGCTTTTCGTGATGCAAAGAAAGAGACTACAAACATAATTAAGAAATAAATAAGTAGAGGAATCGCAATACGAATCACGTCTAATGGTAACTCAATAATTTTGTCTCCTTTTAATGAGAACATCATAAAAATAGTAAAGAGTAAAGCTATTAATGTTAGTGGAGAAATCTTCGGTAACAATTTCGCTTCATACCATTCTTTCCCCTTTACTTTTAAACCAATGTAACGCGTTAGCATACCGGCAAAGAATGGAATGCCAAGATAGATGAGAACACTTTTCGTAATATCCCACATTGAGATAAATACAGATAAATTTTCCAGTCCAAATACACCAGGCAATACGTTTAAGAAAAAGTACGCAAAGATAGAATAAAACAAGATTTGAAAAATCGAGTTAAAAGCTACTAATCCTGCGACATATTCACGGTCTCCACGAGCTAAATCGTTCCACACAATCACCATGGCAATACAACGTGCTAAACCGATCATAATTAAACCTGCCATGTATTCTGGATAATTATGTAGAAAAATAATAGCTAAGAAAAACATTAAGACAGGCCCTAATAACCAGTTCTGAATGAGAGAAAGAAGTAATACCTTCCAATCTTTAAAAACACGCCACATCTCTTCATATTTCACTTTTGCAAGTGGGGGATACATCATTACAATTAATCCAACTGCAATCGGAATCGAAGTCGTCCCTACAGAAAATGTATCTAATACATTCTTAAAACTTGGTGTAACCACACCAATCAACACCCCTAAAGCCATGGCAACAAAAATCCAAACAGTTAAATAACGATCTAAAAAGGAAAGTTTCTTTGTTAAACTTTTCTCTGGCATTATCCTCTTCCTCCTATTCTAGATAGTTGTTGAACAATCCGAACAGCTTATCACAGGTGCCTCATCTAAATGATCAATGATAGTCTGTATATATGGTTGTTGAACCTCGTTTAATCGATAGTGCTTCCATGTTCCTTTACGTCTTTCTAAAATTATCCCAGCATCTTTTAACTTTTTCAGTTGTTGACTAACAGCTGGTTGTGAAATATTAAGTAGATCGACAAATTCACACACGCATACTTCACCATTTTTGAGATAAGCTAAAAGTTTTAAACGATTCGGGTCACTCACTGTTTTAAGCAGTTTAGCCATTATTTCGATATTTTCCATTCTCAGCCCTTCCTTTCCTATACATCCGACATTACATAACATTTCCCTTATATAATTATTTACTTATATTATAATCCTATGCATTTACTTTGCAAGTATTACTTCCAAAATAATAACAATCTTCTTTTTTTAAAGGCTATTTTCGTATACTTTATTGCCTATACACATGTAAGTAAATATAGGATAAGTCTACGATTACTGATGTCCGTAGAGTGGGCGGTGAGCGCCTCCTTTTGGGTCTCGCCTATCCCGCTGTGCAGCATCTAACAGAACCTTTTTAAAAAAAGGACACCTCTTCAAAGGCATCCTTTTACTTTTTCTGTCATCACTTGTGTATAAAGATCAATAGCTCAAATGAATTTGAACGATTTCAGAACGACTATTTGTTCTAATTGGTGGTCCCCAGAAACCATAGCCTGATGAAACGACTGAATGAAAATCTCCTTTTTGTAAATATCCCCAATCATTTTCATAAATTCGTTGAGTTACTAATTGAAAAGGTGCCACTTGTCCTCGATGTGTATGACCAGAAACCATCAGATCTATTCCTTCCTGCTGGGCAATGCCTAATTCATATGGTTGATGATCTAACAGAATAATAGGCTTTGATTTATCAGCACCATCCATTAATTCAGCAATTGTCATACGCCCTTTTTCAGTCTTATCTTTACGACCAATCAATGTGATAGAATTTGCAACAACTGCAGTCTCATCATATAGAACATTCATATTGCTATCTTGCAAAACTTTAATAAGCTTATCTGTATCTCCTTTATCATGATTACCGAGAGAAACATACACTCCATATGTTGATTTCATTTTTGCAATAACTTTTTCAATGCCTTGCTTTGAATAGGAGTCCATTTTATCATCCACAATATCTCCTGGAAATAAGACTAAATCAGCCTTTAAATCATTGATTTCTTTCACCATTCGCTCTGCATGATGTTTATTTGATAACACACCAAAATGTGTATCAGCCACCATCACAATATTTAATTCTTTCTTTACTTTATCTTGATTGGATAAGTTGACATTATATGTACGAACTATCGGACTATAGGCATTGAAAGTACCATAACTAAAAACAGCAATGATGACTATGATAACGCCGATAGCTCCTCCTTTTTCTACTCTGCGACGAGATAATTTCGTTAATCGCAGAAACGCAACAACAATATGTATTAACGGAACGGAGAAAACGAGAATATAAAATAGAGCAAACCAATATGACCCTATAGCTCTTATTAGATCGATACTCGTTATGGTTCCAATGATAAAAGCATTCGCTAATAAAATGAGTAAACCATAATATATAATTTTGAAAGACTTAGAACGACATGGCAACAACCACTTCTGTACCATTCTAGCCAAATAAAAACTAAGCAAATTATATATGGCTAGGACCCCAATGATTTCAAGCCAAATGATCATAATCGAAATCACCTCTATTTTTACAACATTTATAACAATCTATTTCATTTTAGTACACTTAAACATCAAAGAATATTTTTAGTAAAGAGAATTTATGAGGTCAAAAAAATCATTCATAAATAAATGTATGAATGATACTAATGTGAAGGAACTTTATATGTATATACCCATTACAGATTTAATTAAGGAATGGAATCAAGAAGCCCAAGTTTAATTCAACATCAATAACGAAAGTCCTCCTTAAGCTATCTATTCATTCATGGCAAAAAAGACTGTTCATTGAACTGCACCCCCATTATTAGTTTTGTCTAACAATAGGAGTGCAGTTCACATCACATGATAAGATCGATTGGAGAGATGACAGAGCAGCAGGAGAAGTAAGATCCCACAGACATTATGTACCTGGGGAGGCTCACCACCTGCTCCTCGGAAAACCTTTATATACAATAAATGTCTTTAGTATTCCAAGACAACTCGTTTCATTTTATATTTCATATTTCATTTTGTTTAATATGAGTAATTAACACCTCAAGCCAATCTATTGTGTGCTGTGCCCTACTTGAAGAGTATCCTCGAATAAACTCCAAAAACTTTTCTTTCGTTTCATCTACTTTAATAAATTTCTCGTAATTCGTTATATGATCCCAGCGATTCTTATATGATTGTAGTTTTTTTTCTAAAATCAATACGACTTTATCACGATCTACATGCTGCAAATTTGCTAAACCAATAATCATTTCATTGATCATTGAGGCATTTTCAAATAATTTATAGATTTTTTTAGGCAGTGCTTCTCGACCTTTTGGTGTAATAGCAAATACCTGCTTGTCTGGTCGATGTTCTTCACGAATGACTTCTACCACTTCGATTAAGCCTTGCTTAGTCAACGCTTCGAAATGATAATATAGTTTACTTTCCGTTAGGCCAATAAATTCATCATAAGGAATGGGTTCTGACAATTGTTTTTTTAACTCATATGGGTAATTATTGCCTTCAATAAGTTTACTCAATATATAGATTTGGATTGCCATGCTTTATGCTCCTTCAACAAGAGTGAGTTTAACCTATTGTAACAAAACTATGCTGTAATTTCAGTACCATTCGTAATGCTATCTGTTTCTACCGTTTCCTCTACTAATACTGGTTTGTGTAAAAACGCCACAATTAAAATATTAATGAGCATTGCTCCAACACCAACAGCTACCATCATCCAATGATAAGAGGTAGAACTAATATCACTGTATAACATTGCAAAATAACCTTGAACAGAATAGTACATAGGTGAAATATAACTCATCCATTCATATGGTAAGTACATCATATCGCGTGTAATGGTTGCACCGTTTGAGATTGTTTGCACTAATAAAATAGGCAAGTTCAGAATCATACCACCTTCACCAACTAAGAATATTAATATGGCGGCAAAGTTAAAGCAAACCATATAGTTTAAAATTTGGTGTCCGAATAATGGTAAGAACATGTCTGCACCATGATTTGAGATTAAATAAGAGATACCAAGCCCTAATGCTGAAGAAACAACAGCGATTAATAATGCTGCTAATTGAACATATATAAATAAACGTGTTCTACTCGCTTTATTACGACTTGATTTATACGCACCGACTAATTGCATCGCGCCAATCATCGCTCCGACATAACCAGCCATTGTTAGGAACATTGGAAGCATATTATTATGCATACCATCTGGAATTTCATTAATTTTCACTAAATTCCCAACATACTTTGTTTCAATCATTTTAGCCATCTCAGCTGCTTGGTCTTTTGGAACATTTAAATTCATTAAAACATTTTGTGCGGTTTGTTCTGAAAACTGCGTACTTAATTGATTATTTATTTCGTTTACCACTGATGCCATGGATGAAGATACAACCGTTGCATTCGCACCATTTGTTGTAAAGTCGATACTTGATGAAACTTTTCCACTTTGCATATCAACAGAAAACGTTTTAGGAATATGGACAACTAGTGCTAAATCATTTTCATCTAACTGAGATAACGCCTTTTTATTCGTCAAATCCATTTCAACTTCATCAAATGGCAAATTTTCCTTTAGCTGTTTTGCAATCATTGCTCCATACTCGCCTTTATCATCATTCACAATAGCGATTGAAAGTTTATCGATATTATTTGGTATAGCCGAATAGCCAGGAAGAAAAATACCGAGCATTGCGATAGCATAAAAGATTCCCATAAATATCGACGCGATCGCTCCTCTAGTTTTTAAAAACTCTTTAAATTTCATTTTTTATTTTCCTTCCTTTAATAGAATTATATACTTTTTAAAAAGTACTTTAATTAGAGTATTTTAGTAGTTTAATCCATACCTTTCTTAAAATCAAGTAAAAAGAACCATTAAATAAATAGAACTTAGAAGTAGGAACTAAAAACTTCTTATAGAACGAAGCTACTTCATTCAAAACAGAAAAAAGACTGTTCAATGACAGTCTCGCTCTTCTGCTCTAGCATCTGTTTACTTTTCTTACTGTTTGTTACTAAATGATTTTAAACTAAAGAGGCAGCCTATCCATATTGAAGAGAGCTACTTTATTTAATTCATGAAAGTGATGAAATAAAGTATCACAATCATCTTTTTCCTATTTTATCCACATCAAGCACTTGTATCTTCACCCGTTAAATATTTACGCAGATGTAAATCAGAGAATCCAAGTTCATGTGCATCATCTCTTCTATTACAATAGTATACCTTTTTTATACCTGCCCCAATAAGCGCTGATACACATATTGGACACGGTTCATAGGTTGCGTATATAACACAGTCTGATAAATTGAAAAGCAATTGCTTTCTATAATCCATATACTTTATTTTTCTATTATTTCATTTAAGCGATGATCCGATAGCTAAGTTACCATTTCAATGAGTTCAAGAACAAATAAATATCCTCATAAATTTTCTCACGTTCTTCGCCTAACGTTATGATGTGACCGGAGCGTTCTTACCACTCAATTTGTTTATCCTCTGTATTTACACTATCAAAAATAATTTGTGCGCTTTTTTGTATAGCGGGGCATCTAAACTACCTTGTAAAACAAAAAGTGGCGATTTGATAAAATCTAATTTTTCTCTTGTATTAACAATAAACTGTTGTAGCTTTTTTAAGTTTGGTACAGGATTTTGTTCAAAGGCATTCATCTCAGCAATAATTTGCTCCTCGTCCTTTCCTTCGAACTTCTTATAGCTTTTCCCATAGTCTTGTACACGTTTAAAAAGTTCATCCGTACTTTTCTCTAAAATGGGAGCACACATAGAAATAATACCTTTAATAGATAATTCTGCTCCGATTCTTATTGAAAAAACTCCACCTAACGAAACACCAGCAACAGCTATCTCATCGAACCCTTCATCTATAAGAAAAGTATATCCATCCTTGACGTCTTGCCACCAATCAGTGGGTTCAGTTTGAACAAGTTTTTCTGGTTCCAACCCATGTCCACTATATAATGGAGCATAACAAGTATAACCTCGATCATGTAGATACTTTCCTAGTTTTCTAACATCTACCGTATTACCAGTAAACCCATGTAACAAAAGTACCGCTTTATTCCCTCCTCTATAGAAAAAAGGCTTAGGTGCCACTACTTTCATTATATTTAACCCCTTTGTCTGTGAAATTATGTTGCACTAAATATAACACTTTATCTAATGAAAGTAGAGTTTCAAACCTCCATAACTTTATGGAATTTTCCTCATTTTAGAATGCTTTTACAAACAATTAGACAATTATTTTATTAATTGTTACTAGACAGGTATTCTTCTACATCTTTTGGAACTTTAAAACTAAGATTAAGCTTCTTTATTTTAAATGTGATATAAGGACTATCTTTATATGTAATAATAGTCGCTATTTGTTTAAGTTCCTTTTTATCTGTGCTAGACTCCCCAAGCTTAGTTGTATCCTCTTGGTACATCTTATAGATTTTCTCTCTAGTTACGTTTAAAGGAATATCCTTAATACGCCACTTATCCATTTGAAGTGAATGAACAAATTCATTAATGTCTGTTTTACTAGTAATTACATTTAAAACCGACTTTTGATTATCTACTGAAAGCACTTCTATCTTTTGGGCTTTTTCAAGATTCAAGTCTTTTTTCAGATTTTCTTTCTCTTTACTACACCCTAATAGAATTATAGATATACTAAAAAACAATATAAGTATCCTACTTATTTTTTTCATAATAATCTTCCTCTCAACACTCTATTTATTTAATCAGAGAACTAACAACTAAAAATTGTAAAAGTACTTATAAAAAAGCTGTTACACATAAAAAAACAACCTATAAAAATTTCATAAGATAGGAATTACATAATAAAAAAAGGAATAATAGTAAATAGGATTGGGTAGCCATTTATTATTTTTCTAGGAATAAGAAAAATCTACTTTTGGGAGCAACAGTCTTTTATGCTTACTGGTTTTAGTCGTTTACTTTGTTTATTGCTTAAATAGTATTTTATAAACCAATATCTAATGAATTGAATATCTCGATTAATTATTCATACTAACATGAACGATAAACTATTCGGAATTCTTTAATGAAGATGAAGGATATTTGAAGTGAGGTGCCTTTATGTTTGCTAATGCAAATACTTTTAAAATTATTGAATGCTCAAAAGATGCAATTGGTTGTTACATTAAATTAGAGATTAAACTACCTGACGGAACATCTATTATAAGATGGGACTTAGATAACTTTACGTATAAACAAATCAAAGGAATATTAAATAGAAAGTATTTTGATTCACTTTCAGTTAATTACAGTTACGAGATGTTACCTTATATCACTTCTGAACATGATACTGTCAAAAACACTCCCAAACACTATGGAAGTATTAGATATATAGACGGGAATAAAGGTAAAAATGTAATGTTTAATTGTTCTGAGTTGTTTGCTGGTAATATGGAGTGGTTTAGAAGATATGTAAGTGAAACAAAAGACATTGAGCATCTGTTCTGGGATAAATATATATAATCCTAAATTTAGTTGCATTTCATTCTGTAAAAAAGAGAGAATTTCTTTATAAAAATCCTCTCTTTTTTAAAAAATCACACCATTTAACACACATAGCCATGCTCTCGATTACTTGTTACTTTGTGTTTTTCTATTTGTTCGTTCTCGTTTTTCAAAGAAATGAATAATAGCATAACCACCTGCCACAAGAATAAGCGCTTGCACAATATTGAAAAACAGATTAGTTGATAGATTGAGTAACTGGCTAATAATTCCCCATAGGCAGAACCAACCTATTACACATGACCACTTTTTCATAAGAAAATCCTTTCCTTTCATTTCTTATAGCTTTTCTTAATATTATAAATTATATTTTTAAAAAAACTTATATTTTAAATAAACTAACTTTTCATAATGATGTTAAACATTCAAAGTTATGGCTGTGTGTATTAGAATTGTATAATATGGAGAAATCGGTAAAAAACCAAATTTTCCTTTTTTTAACTTAAAATTAGTCATTTCCCCTTGACTAATTGCATCTAAAAACGAAGAGGTAAATCCCGTTTAGGATATACCCTACTTCCATTAATCCAACTACAGCTGCAAATGCAAAATAGATTTCGACTAACACTAGTATAGTTACGACTATTTATTTTAATTTCATTTCCCTTTCGCTTCACAATATATACAAATATTGTCATTTCATTTATAGATTATATCATAACCTTATTGTTGTGATAATCCAAAATATTTCTTCCTGGAATAAATGAAGGTGGTGAGGTAAAGCTATAATCACTAATACAACTTTCTTCAAACAGGAAGATTTATTTTCATTATTGAAAAAAGCGGCGCATATTACATAAGGAGATATATGAAATGAAAGTTAGAACGAAAAAGTTACTCTCATTATCCCCTAACTCATTAATTATGGGAATGATCTTAGCTTTAGTTGGAGGATTTTTAGATGCCTATACTTATATCACGAGGGATGGTGTTTTTGCGACAGCACAAACAGGGAATACTGTATTGTTTGCGGTTCGAGCCGCAAGTACAGAATACAATGGTGCAATCCAAAATATCCCACCTTTTTTGGCTTTTATAGCTGGAGTCTTAGCAGCAGAATATATAAGAGATAAACATACTAGCCACAGACGAGCTGTCTTATTATTGGAATTTGCGATTTTATTTATAGTCGGATGGTTACCTGCTAGTGTGCCAAATATGCTGATTACTATGTGTATTTCGTTTGTATCCTCTTTACAAATTGCCACCTTCAACAAACTAGAAAATTGGAGCTATAATTCCACTATCACAACCGGAAATCTACGAACCGCAGCACAAGCTTCATATGCAGCTTTTGTAGAACATGATCCAGAGTCTATGAGGAAATTTAAAGGTTTTACTGCTATTATTCTTTCTTTTATTTGTGGTGCTTTAATTGGGACACTCTCTAGTACATATCTAGGAAACACATCTATCTGGATAGCAGCTGGAATTATTCTCATCACTGTGATCTTATATCATAGAAGTATAGAAAAAACTGAAAAATCACTTGAGAAATAATAAGAGACAATCCATATGACCATTCCTAAAGACTTACTAACTTGTACATGTCTCTTATACGGACAACCAAGAACCCTTTATCCATTCTAATGAGAGATTTTCATTCTCATCTCTTATGCAATAGCCAATGATTACCGATTAGCTACAATTCTATATAGTCTGAAGTAATTTCTCCTATCATCAATCATTATATAAATCATAAAAATAAAATAATTCAAAATTTTGTAAACCTATATCTATTTTATAATAAAGATATATCTAAAAATATGGCCAACCATGTAGATTAAGGTGATAGATGATGACGGTTCTAAGTACTTTATATAAAAGTAAAGATCTGTTTCAAAGGCTAGTGGACGCAACAAATATCCTAATAAAGACACCTGTCTTGTTAGAATTTACACTGCTATATGTACAGAAAGTGAAGCTGTAGCAATAGCACAAGAAATCGTTTTGTGGTCGTTCTTAATCAAAAAGACTTACTAGAAAAAGGGTTAGCACCATTAGGATACTATCAAAATTTACAAACCAACTTTTTAATATTTGATAATAATACAGATACGAACCAAAAGCTTGAACGCGAAATGAAAATGATTCAGATTTTAAATCAAGTAATTGAGAATAAAAGAGTCATTCCCTACTTTCAAGGAATTTATGATAATGAGAAAAAAATAATTAATAAATATGAAGCATTAATGCGTATAGAAGATAATGAAGGTATTATATATAATCCTTTTGAATTTTTAGATACAGCAAAGAAATATCATTTATACTCAGCATTAAGCACCATAATGATTAAAAAGGTTCTTTCTTTATTTGCAGGAAAAAAGACTATTGTATCAATCAATCTTTCTGCGGACGTTATCAATTTTAAAGATATTCGTCAATGTATTTATAACGAATTAGAAAAAGCGGGTAATGCTAGTAATATCATTTTTGATATTTTAGAAGATGAAGAGTTAAGAGATATAGAAGTACTTCGCGACTTTATTCAAACGGTTCGTCAGTATGGAGTTAGGATCGCCATTGATGATTTTGGAAGTGGCTATTCGAATTTCATAGAAATTGTTAAGATTGAGCCGGATCTTATTAAGGCGGATGGAAGTATCATTAAGGATATCAAGCATAATTCAATCATAAGGTACTAGAAAATATTGTAATGTTAACTATTATAGTATTTCCTCTAACTTATTAATTAAATCTAGTAAGGAAGTGGAATTCCTACTTGAATAAGTACGTATATCCCTTACAATTTTAACGAATTAAAAAAGCCGATTGGTTTTCTGAAACCAATCGGCTTTACCTATCATTTTTCTATATTATAAATTCACAGTTTCTTGCTTACGATCCTTTCTTAAATGCATTTGTTTCATGACAAATCTTGCTATCGGCTGTGCAAGCAACAATTCAATCCAAAATGCAATCGCAAAGTTTCTAGGCCAAATATGAAGAAAATTTTGAAAGGGCTCTAGGCTTATTTGTTTCATGCCTATCCACGTTCCTATGATCGTTAGCAAGAGCGATAACACGGTTACATTTAATAGCGTATTTAATAAAATTCGAGCATTGAATCCATCTGTTTGTCTCACGAATTTCGGTAGTAACTTACCGACAATTGGTCCTGCTATGAACCTTACTGAAAAAATAACGATTACCCACATAAACGGAATAATCTTTAATGTTTCAAAGTAAACGTCCTTACTAAAACCACGTTCCAACCCCATTATAATTGGAGCAATTGTGTTTACTGAAACAATTGAAATAATCAGTAGAAAGAGTATTCCCTCTTTTCCGTTTCGAGGCAGTCTTGTTTCCATATGCATATAGTTTGTCATCTCCATAAATAAAAAATTTCAGATGGCAGACGTATCGCAAGACATATATTTTTGGTCATTAAAATGACCAATATCTCTACACACTGATTTCATTATAATATCACTTTAATTTTAAAGATTTCAAGTAGGATTTAGAGAATTTTTATTGAATGCACTTTGAATATGAAACAAATGTTATCGCTGTCTTTACTTTAATAAGGAAACATCTTATTCTTTCATTCCATCAATCATGAGCACCATTTTCCTTTGCAGTTTGCATTCCTCCTTTACAAAGAAAATGATTTCCGCTTTTAAAGAATGATAGTATCTGGTTTTATGTTTGAATCATGATTCGTAAGAGTTTCAATACAATTTGAATGTATCATTCATTTCTAGGATCTGTCGATTTACCAAATGCCGAGGTATTTAACTACTTGATTCCCTGTGGAGAAATGGCAATAGGATTAGGTCTGATATTAGGATGTTTGACAACTTACGCTGCATTCTTTGGTATTGTCATGAATTTTTCTTTCTTAATGTCTGGTACAGTTTCTACCACTCCACAATATCTCTTAATGCTTCTTCCAATCGCGATTGCTAGAAACAATGCTGGTGAATATAGACTTGATCGTTATGTAACACCATTTTCACGTACAGATTTAATAATAATAACCAAACAATTGCAGCATAAAAAGCATTAAATCAATTGTAGTTCGCTTGTAGAGAATAGAATAATATCTTTTCTCTACAAGCTTTTTTATATTACTTACATCCCTTTAAAGCCATTGTTTTATTGGGCTATTCTATCGACACCTGGATTGTTTGGATCGTTTTTTCTTCTCGTGATATGGTGGAATTTTGATAAACGATTTTTGATTATCCAAATATTAGGCTACAAGCACTATAGTTGCAAAAGATATAGTCAGAATTTAATCAAGTGAAGTTTATGTTTGTCAGAAGCTTTTATAGGTACTATTTGGAATTGTATTCGTAGTCCTTTTTTTGCTGTTAATCGGAGCATCTCTTAATCGATGAAATTAATGTGTTTCTTATTCAATGTATAACGAAGACATAGACTATTCAAAAATGTCAATCATAAATTCACTCAAAAAACAATAGATGAATTATAACAATTGAAAAAACATTTCATAAAAACAGAGTCTTTTTGTCGGACTTTTCTCCTTGAATTTGTTAACCTCATGATGACAGTGAAAACCTGATTTTGATTTGCGTTTTCTATATCAAAATACAAACATAATGGAAAAGGAGCTTCACAATGAAAAAATATTTATTTGCCTTTTTATTATTACTAATGATCATACCTACGATGGCTTATGCTCATACGGGCTTAGTTTCATCAAATCCTAGTGAAGGACAAGTAATTAATGAAGATTTATCAGAGATTACGTTGCAATTTGATTCTGAAATTGAAAAGTTGAGCTCAATGAAAGTCATTATAGATCATAAAGAAATACCATTCGCTAATTTAGAAGTTAAAGGGGAAGAAATGACGGGGACACTTTCCGCTCCTCTAGAGAATGGAAAGTATACGATTGAATGGAAGATTGTTGGGGAAGATGGACATAACATAGAAGGAGGAATTCCTTTCTATGTTGAAAAAGAGCAAACTGCTGCTATAAACAACAATGAATCAGCTAAAGATGATCAAAAGGAATCAAGTACAGAAAAGAATGAAGCTCAAGATCAGCCAAAAGTTGGTAATGAAGAGACAAAGAATATGTCAACAATGACAATTGTTATAATCATCGTATTAGGAATTCTATTAGTAGCTGGATTGATGATTTTATTGAAAAAGAAGAAATAAGATGAATATTGTTGTAATTATTGCAGAAGTAATTAGTTACATTCTTTTTTCTTTTCTAGTAGGTTATGTAGCTCTGCAATTTGTTTCTGAATCCAAAAAACCAATTATTATTGTTAAAAAAGCAGCTTTGTTACTTTCCACTTTAGGAATCATCATTTGTTCTTTTGCACCAGTTTTGAAAATTATTTTATACTTTTCAGGTGATATAGGCATATATGTAGCAACTGTATCAGTACTTACTGACTTTAAAGTAGGCAAGGCATGGATGTTTATAGCCTTTGCAGCTACTTTGTTATGGATTACTTTTTACAAAGAGAGTTCTAAGTATCTTCAAGCTATTTTCCTTCTGGCAATGATTGTGGCAGTGGGGTCCGCAGGTCATGTTGCTTCATTGTCTTATTGGACAGGATTAATCTCACATTCGATTCATTTCTTATTATCTACCTTTTGGGTAGGCATATTACTATTGGTAGGATGGTTTGCGAAAGACGAACATAATTGGTCTGCCTTTTTACGTTGGTTTTCTCCTATGGCAATAGGTAGTTTCGTTTTAATCATAGGTAGCGGTCTCATTCTTATGTTTAAAGTTGTCGAGCCTGCACAATATGTAAATGCTTGGTCTATCCCATACGGACAGATGCTGCTACTTAAACATATAAGTATTATACCAGTCCTTGTGTTTGCATACATTAATGGTTTTCTGTCGAAAAGAGTTTTTAGCTCACATACGTTCGATCCTAAACCGTGGATTAAGGTAGAAAGCATCCTATTGTTATTTATATTTTCATTTACAGGAATTATGGGTACATTGCCGCCACCATATGAGGCGCTTGCTTCAAATGATCATGTTTCATTTGTTCTATCCATTCAAGGTGTTTCATTACTAGTTATGTCACTTCTGTTCATCTGTATGATAGTTTTAAGCTTTTATAAAAAAGCATCGGCTTTTTTAGGATTGTTATTTAGTATGGGTTTTATAGCATCTCTGTATATGGGGTGGATGTTGAATCTATTTTATTGAAAAAACGAAGTGAGATTTCTCACTTCGTTTTTATTTTTAGCTTTGTTCGTAGAGGTTGTTGCTTTTGAAGGCCTTTTCTTCAACCTTCGTCTCCATATGAACACCACGACCCCAAAGCTGATAAATATATGGCATTACTTTCTCCAAATACTTCACATCGAGCTCAATTCCCTCATACCAATGGTTTAAATACATCTCATTTCGCATATAGTCACCATCATTTACAGTAATATACGGGAATCCACCATTCACTCGCATATTGATGAGCTGATCTCGTACATGCGTCCATTCTTTATCTACCATCTTGTAGTCTTTTCCTTGTTTTTGGAACAAATACATATCTTCACGCATAACAAGATCTTTTGTTAAATAGTTTCATAAAAAGGAAATATCTCATTCTACTTCACGCACCTCAAACATTTGCTCACGACCTGAGTTAGGTTTTACACCACGTTTGATCATTTCTTCAGTCGGATTATTATAATATTCTTCAATATCCTCAAACAGTTTCAAGCTTAAGTAATACGGATTAATGCTCGTGCGTTATGGTTGGACAACACCTGCATTTAATTTGGCAAACTCGATGGATTCATCTGATGTTAAGTCCATTTCTCGAAGAATTCTTTGATGCCAATAGCTCGCCCAGCCTTCCTACTCCTAAGAATCTTATGTGAAAAGCCTGATATATCAATAATCAGGCTTTCGGATCTAATGATATTCACTAAATTATATCTCCAAACTAGATCATATCCTATTGAACTAATGTACCCAATAGTTTAAGTTTATTTATTCACATACTTTTTAATTCATAACAGGAATGCTGCTCCGTTAGTGCAATAACAGAGTATAGATAATTTCGGTACATCTTTTTTTTAAAACGGTACGACTTTTTTAGAAACAGTACAACTTTATTTCAAAATCACATAGGAAACATTTATATAAAAAGGAAAACAATGTATATTTAATAACTCTTTTTCTTTTCTTTCACTATAAAACCGGGACAAAATCTATTCCTAGACCTCAAAAATGTTAATCATAAGAAAAAAACGAAATTATATATTGACAACAAAACGTTTATGTGATATTATATAAACTTACACAAAAACATATATGTATTACTCTTAAAAGGTTACCATATATGGAGGTGGAGTATTTGTTTCAAATTGGCGATAATATAATTTATCCAATACATGGAGCAGGTATTATTAAAGCTATAGAAGATAAGGAAGTTTTAGGGAAAATACAACAGTATTATATTATTAACATGATCAATAATGGAATGGACATCATGATTCCAACGGATAAAATATTTAGGCAGAGAATCCGAGCTGTTACTGAACTTGTTGCAATAAATAATCTAATACAGATTTTTCTATTTGGAGATTCAGATAACACACTTGTGTGGAAACAACGATATAAATTAAATACTGAAAAAATTAAAACAGGTAAAATACAAGACAGTGTTGAAGTTGTACGTGATTTATTACGTTTAAAACAAGAAAAAGCACTGAATGAATGCGAAAGCAAAATGTTGAGTCAGACACAGAAATTCCTATTAAGCGAATTAACATTAATCGAAGGAATCACCGAAAAACAAATGGCCATATTTTGTTGAAATAATGCCCTCTCTTTTCAATGAATACGAAGATCATTTTTATGGATAAAAAGTTGATCAACCTTTTAACGTTTAATCTTTTAATTTCCACTTGCAATAACTACCTCTTTTACTGTTTAGATAGTAACACTCATGTTTCCTCAATCAAACAGAAATGATTTATCATTTTTCTCTATCATACAACATAATCAATCACTTCATTTTTAATTTTTACCCTGATTCACACTGGCACGGTCTAGGAACCGTAAGGATGAAAGAGAGGTAGGGCTTTCATCGTTTTAGGTATTTAAAATAAACGAACTAGTTAGTATAGGATAATCTATATAACTAAGTTAAAGAAGAGAATAAAAAATTAACTTGCTGTCTGCTTAAACCTATTTAATTGGACTATGTGTTTTTGTGTACTTATTGTCCTTGTTATTAAAGTACTGTTCTTTAGCAGTACTTTTTTATATTTCTTGGGGTTTGGTAGGAGAATTAGTCTCGATAGCGATTAGCGATCCGTAACGTAGTGGAGGATTTAGGGTTTTTATAAATGTGTTTTTTTTGATTTAATAAGATAAGTTTGAATGATGACGCTGTCTCTAAGAAACTAAGTACAGAGATTGATCGTATTTTTGTAGCCATAACAAAAGTGATCAGCTATAGAAAATAAAGATTGATCGAAGTGAAGTATCTTTTATAATTAGCTACGATTTTTTCACCTTTTTTTCGAATATTTTTCAATCATTCATCACTAATTCATAATATGTTTTTATAGATTAATAAAATTTGATAACTTTATATTTAAAGAAACGAGATGAAACAGTTGATGCTTAGTATTCGAAAACAACTTGTATTATCAATTTGTTGCTTCTGTATTAGTTTTTATTTTCTTATAATGTTATTTCTATTTTTTTATTTGGCTTCAGACTCTCCAACACAAATTGAATTCCCTATATTGACTGCTATTACTTTTGAACTAACGTGGAAAACTTCTCTTTTAGGAATTTTTATAGGATTTCGTATCAAAAAAAACGGTTTTAAGTATTCAATTATTACATTAAATGTCTTGGTTTTAATTTGTTTTATAGATAAAGTTATGGAATTTTACGATTTGTCTATTGCGCTCTAATTAGTGCATTTTTTACTTTTATCCACATAATAAATATACTGTGTATCTTATTAAGCTAACCATTCCCTTTAGCTGCATAACAAAAAGAAGCTGATCATAGCTCCTTTTATTAAAGTAATGCACCCGATAGTTTAAGTACATTTATTCACAAACTATCTGATTTTACATATATTAACTCTGTTTAGTCATTACAGGAATGCTGTCCCGTAGATTTCGATATTGCTCCCGATATTATAATAAAGTTTAAAGAATTACGCCTGATACATCTCCTTTCAATACTTCTTTTTCATTCTGATTTTTACATAAAAAGGATGCAACAAACGCTGTTCTATTATTTTCTTGCCTTTCGTATTTCTCAATTTTAACTGTACAAACTATTGTATCTCCTGTAAAAACAGGTCTTAAAAACTCAAAACTCGTACTACGAGCCAGTACGTTATTATCTCCAGCTATTTTTGTTGGCAGAGTTGCCGTTAGTAACCCTTGAATGACCAGTCTTCCTTGTTCATCTGGGGTTATATGATGTATCCCTTCATCCCCTGAAATCTCAGTAAATAATTCAACATCCCTTACTGTAAAAGTCCGTTCAAACGTTATTATGTCTCCTGCTTTTAATGACATTTTAAACTCCTCCCACTTTCTGGTTAATCACAATGTGAATATTACATCAACACCAGACTTTTTACAGTAATATATTCCATAAAAATTCAAAAAAACCTTCTTCAACTAATCTACTCCGATAGAATAAAAAGAAGCTAATAATCTAAGCTCCCTTATAATGAAACAATGATCATTTAGCTGAACAAGATATATATACTTACGAATAAGTGATTTGATGGTAAAATAAACTAATTACAAGTCTTTGATGAAAAGCCGCAAGTTTAAAATTGGAGGACGTTTCGGAGGGAATATTAATGAGTAGGGTAAATGAAACAGTTGAAGAAATGGATAAAAAGCGGGGTAATCGACACAAACTGATTGCAAACCGAAATTTTATTGCAATCGGAATTATTGTTATTATTGCACTCCTATTTGCGGGAATTAGCTATTATCAGGCGACTCGGTTCAATTCACAGATTACTATTAATGGCATAAAAGTCGGTGGACTAACTGCTGATCAGGTAATTAATAAATTAAATACATCGGTATTAAAAAACAGAGTCTATGTAGGGAAACAGCAGATTTTAGATGAAAAAGATACGCAGATGGTATTTACGGCTAAAGATTTGCCTGAGGTTAAAAAATTATTGAAAAGCCAGAGGACGTTTTTTCCTTCCTTAAAGGCGAAGAATTTTTCATTGATAGACAAAAAAGTGAATCAATTTCGAAGCCAAACGATGAAAAAGCAAGTAGAAGAAAAGCTCCTATCAATGAATAAGAGCTTAAAAGCACCCCAAGATGCGGAGGCAAAATTGGAACAAGGTAAAATTGTCATCTCCAATAGTATTGATGGAGAACAGTATGATATCGCCGGTCTATTAAAGGATTATACGAAACAGAAATATTCTAGTGATATCTATTTGAAACCCGTATTCATACAGCCAATCAAAGCAGATAATCCGATTATAAAAGAAGAGGAGAAGATGTTGCAGGATCTCCTTCAACGAACAGTTGATTATAAGGTACAGGACAAAGTGTATACTTTAAAAGCCAATGAATTAATTAAGAATGCCTCTGTGTCAAAAGATATGAAGGTTACAATCTTCGTGAGTGACATTAAGAACAGGATAGATGAAATAAATACTTCTCAATCGACATTAAATAAAAATTTTACATTTAAGACTCATTCAGGCTCGATCATATCGGTAAAAGGGAAAGGCTACGGCTGGGCAATAAATGTTGAGAAAGAAACGGCGAGGATTCAGGAAGCTTTTGAAAAAGGAGAAAAATCGATTTCTGCTTCTAATATTTATGGTAAAGGCTGGAGCAATGAAGGTATTGGCTATGAAAATATAACGAATAATGGTATTGGTGACACATATGCTGAAGTGTCAATTGCACAACAGCGTATATGGATTTATAAAAATGGGCAATTAGTAGTCACAACCAATGTGGTTACAGGCAAACACAGCACCAATGAAGATACATCACCTGGAGTTTGGTATATCCTTTATAAACGAACACCATATACCCTCACGGGTAGCGCAGTCGGAAATCCTAATTATTCCATCAAGGTAGATTATTGGGCTCCTTTTACGAATAGTGGACAAGGATTCCACGATGCCAGTTGGCGGCAAAACTGGGCAAGTAATGCCTATCTTACGGCAGGATCAGGCGGCTGTGTCAACACACCCCCTAGTATTATGAAAACCGTGTATGATAATCTCAGTACATACGATCCGGTTGTTATTTATTAAGAAGGACGGTTCTCGCACTTCATACAAAGGAAGTACAAGAGCCGTCCCTTTTCTTTTCAAAAACCTCATTTACATATGATACGGTTCGCCGAAATTAATATTTAATTCGTTCTAAAAACAAACTGCCTTCTTGAACTAACCTGCTCTGCTTGTTCCATAAGAAAAAGCTGCCTAAATGACAGCTCTGATCTTCGGCTATTGCACCTTTTAGTTTAAGTGAATGAATTCACAAACTATACTTTTTTTCTTTCGAGAATTTCCATTTAGTGTTTATGTGCAATTCCATAAATTGCACTTCTATCGTCTAGACCAAGTGCTACTGTTTCTTGACTAAAAATGTTTCTCGCTCTAATGTGGTGAGATATCTTCTCCAGTTTCTTCAGTATCATACTCATAAACTATCTATTTACTTTAAAATAAAGTTCCAAAAAATAATGTTTCAGTAACTCTTAATGGGATTTACAGCGTTATAGTATGCGGTTTTACATCAGGATCAAGATTAGCCAAAACAGCTATACAGTTTTGCTGACTAGCCATTTCTTTTACCCATTTGAGAGATTGATACGCTTGTTTTTTATTTATACTAATGCCTGGAATGACTAGGTTTTCCCATGATTTTTTCGCGTATCCTATATCAGCAACAAGCAGTACATAATCTTCACTATCATTTTTTACCATTAATGAAACAAGACCTTTACTATGACCGGGTGTTTCTCATTGGCCTCACCTATTACAAATACTTCTTATATATCCCCTTACTATCATACGTATACAGAATCGGCTTTTCCTCCACCTTTGTCTCCAAATGAACCCCTCGACCCCAAAGCTAATAAATGTATTGTTATTTCTCTATTACTCTTTTTAAACTAATGCAGCCGTTAGCTCTATAAGAGTCCTACTTAATGTTATTAATTCTCAACGCTGTCTGGTTGGTCAATGCCCCATTGGAATATCCATTTTTGAAGGCAATGTATTTCCGATTGTATATTCAAACCAAGGTTATTTAGAATCTATTTTCTTTGCGTTAAACATTTAATCTTCCCAGCATTCATTATCTCGACTAGGTTTGAACCAGCATCTCCAATTAAAAATTAAGCAGATACTTTTTGCGGAATTTTTTTACTCATTTTACTTCAACAAATAAATAAAACGATGGATA
>NZ_CAPG01000084.1:0-17644 GCF_000321185.1 Bacillus sp. AP8 | reverse complement strand
CGGGTGCGTTAGTTTAATAGGGGAGACGGCAAAAAACTGTCTCCCTTATTAAGCCGTTAGCAACAATGATTACGAATAGAGCCTTTTTAATAAGTCTGTTGTGCCTGCAGTCTGAGGCACTGATTTCCCTTTTCCAGTGCTTTTTGTTTCTTTATTTAGAGTAAACTATTTTTTTGATTGTTTCGATAGATAGATGGTAATCATCCGCTAATTGTTCAATTGTTCTATTCTTTTCAAAAGCCATTTTAATAGCTAAATTTCTCTCATCAATCATCTTTCTAGTTCCTGAACGTACTCCCCATTTTTGATGGGTTGTTTTAGTTTTAGGAATATAAATGGTTTCTCCTTGAACATACTTTTGAATTTCTGATATCAGCTTCTCAGGCAAAATAGCATTTGCTTTAATATAAGCCATTTCTGCTGCCTCCTTATTCTTTATGTTTGAAAAAATAAGGTGCAAAGCCTCTTTATCAGAAAAGCATACTTTGGCGATTAGTCATTCTACCCCATACAAAGTATCGCCTTTCTAATTCTAGGCTTTGCATGAGACGCTTTAGTATCAGGTATTCTGTTATTCTTTACCATTTAATCACCTCCCTAATTCATTCTGATTGGTTAAATACTGTAATACTATTATAAATGATATGCTGTTTCACTTCATATCACTTCTTGTTTGATTCACATTCCTACAAAATAAAAAGAGGATGTCCAAAAAGAAAAAATTCGATGGACATCTTCTTATATTTTAAGTAAATCTACTATCCTTATCTCAACTAAAAAATACAATAAAACGATGCACAGGACAAAGCGCGTAACACATCTTTTTTAGAAAGTGAAAATACCCTCTACAGCAAACAGCCCATAAAAAATGGATAAAGCATAAGGGCCTCTGAAAAGTGATAAAAATCGCTTTTGTCAGTCCAAAAGTATTGACCAATAGGCTAGCTTATTGATGAGCGTCAAATTGTGTTGATATTTGCCAAGTTACACCAAATTTATCTAATACTTGACCATAGGATGCACTCCAAAAAGTCTCTTGTAGTGGCATTAGAATTTCACCACCATCTTGTAGTTTATCGTATACCTCTTTCGTTTTGCTTATATCATTTATTGTAATAGCAATAGTAACAAATAAAGTATCTTCACTTTCTGTTATAAACTCTTTGCGAAAATAAGAATTTTCCAAATCTGGAGTAAAGTAGAAATGAAACATTTTCGTCTCATCTGAAATCAAATGGTTCAATACCAAATCAAATTCCACTTTGTTTTTACTAATGATATCGTATATATGCAGATGTTGATTCTCTTCTTCACACATAATAATGACATCTTCTTCTTCAAGATAATAAATAGCGTTACTAAATACTACGATAAAATAAAACATTAAAAGATGTCGGTTATCTTTCACTCCCAGTAATGATGATATCGGTATTCTCTCCTTAGCTAAGCGATTCATTAAACGAAAATCATCCTTATTATTAATATCCAACTTACGTATATAACTACCCGTTGTGTTTTGTTTTTTCAGTTTAGTAATATCCATAGAAAAGCTACTTTCTTGTACTTTAGTAAATTTAAATTTAGGATAAAAATCTAGTACAGTCTTATTGGCAAATAAATAGATAAAATCGTACTCTTTTTCATATTGATCTATAATGTGGTTCATCAAGTTCGTTGATAAGCCTTGATTTCGATATTTTGGATGAGTCATTACCGTCCCGACTTGAATCGCTTTATATTCCCTATCATTAGAAACAATCTTCATTTTATTTATAGAAGCATTTGCAATTATCTGGTTCCCATCAACATATGAGTAACAAATATAATTATCGTTCCAACACCCTTTTCCATACCATTTTTTAAAATCAAGCCCAAAAACCAATTTAGCTAATTCATTAAAGCTTTCCCTATAAACATCATGGTCCTTATAGTCACTGATTAGACGATAATTATTCATTTATTAATACCTCTCCTTGTTTATAAGCTTTTTCCTAAAGGCAAATTTTATTGGCATTCAACAATTACCGCACTAGGATGCTCCCTCATTCACCCATTTTTTATCGACTAATGTTATCTATCGAACTTATATAACAACAACTATCTATTCGAAAAAAACCTTCTAACAAATCGAATGCCACTGTTCATCCTCCAAAAACGAAAAAGACTATAAGAAGAATAACCTTCTCATAGTCCGATATAAATTATGAAGAAGACCCTTTAGAGGACGTCTCTTACATTTAATTAGCGATATAAATTTTCGTCGATCTCAATCAAATAATTACCATGCTACTTTTGATCAATCTGATTATGAGAAAGCAGTGTAAGAATTTCTGGTAATTTTGTTGGATAGTCATCTTGTAGTGAATCCCAAATATCTTCTGAATGATCCTTTTCCTTTAATACTTTTACTTCTTCATGTAATCTTTCCATCTTCTTATCCAACTGTGACGCAGATTTAGCAGCTTCTTTTAATTGGTTTAATAAAGATTCTGGTATTTCCTTATTATATTTATAATAAATTTTATGCTCTAAGCTAGCCCAAAAATCCATTGCAATTGTTCGAATTTGCACTTCTACACATGTATGCTCTTCTCTATCCGACATAAAAACCGGAACCTTAATAATTAAATGCATACTTTGATAGCCATTTGATTTAGGATTTTTTATATAATCCTTAACTTCAATAACCTCAACATCTTTTTGAGATTGAATCATATCACTTATTTTATAAATATCCGATCTAAAAGAGCATATAATTCGAATCCCTGCAATATCTTTAATATTTTCTTTAATTGATTGAAAAGAAGGAGAAATCTTCTTTTTCATTACTTTTTTTATGATACTTTCTAGCGATTTCAAGCGACTGCTTACATGCTCAATTGGATTATAATCATGTATAAACTCAAACTCTTCTTTCAAAATATTAATCTTAGTAGTAACCTCATCTAATGCGAATTTATAAGCCATCCTAAATCGAGTAAATTCTTTTCTATATTGATCTAATTTATCACGATCTAGACTTTGAGTTACGTTCATCTAAAACCTCTACCTTTCATAAAGAATCATATATACTCTTTGGCTTCTTAAGTTACACAACTTTTTGAATGACACATATCTAACAATAAAACATATCGTCCTCTATGATGCTGAAATCTTCCTAACTCACCAACCTCAAGTTTGGAGTATTCCAGTCCTAATGAATTTATTAATTTCTCAATAATAGCAGCAAAATTCTTTTTCTCTTCTTCTGATAGAACATCAAATGGAGAAAATGTATCATGCTGCTCTTCATTTGCCTTAATAGCTTCTAAGCCAGCTTCTGTTCGTTGACTGGGCAGCACTCGTCAATCATTTTCCAAAGGTTCACGAGTAATATAACCTTTTTTCTAATTTGCTTAATACATTGATTGAGGTCTCATATCTAATAAATAGGATCACTCTTTTTGTGTAGTTTTCGGATGTAATTTAAGTAAACTAAGTATTCTCCCTTGTCCAAGATGTCTACTACTAAAGGGCCCAGCTTATTTTCTTTTAATAAAAAATGCTTATGTAAAAGACTTTCTAATCTAAAAAATTGTCGATTAAATTATTTTCGTTTATGTGAAGATAACGCATACTTTATTCCTCCATCTAGACATATCCATCAAAGTCTCTTCCATAAAAAATTTTTGCATATTATACATGGCCCATTTTTCTTCCATTGTACCATTGATTCAAAGTCTAAACTAATCTAAAAAAACACTCCTACTTTGAAGGCCCAATATAAAATATAATTCCTCTATATCGAAACCATTGTTAAGTCAATTAATGAAACTCTTATTTGTTCTATTAGCTCATAATTTCTAGAAAAAAGAAGCTATTTTCACAGCTCCTCTTTGTTCTATATACAAAACAAATAAATCACGTGTAATATTTCACATAAATAAATGGATTGATATCTAAATGACTCTATTTATTCGAGATTAAGAGTTTTTATTCTCGTTAAAAGTAGATGTATAGGCATATAAAGCAGGAGATCCACCTGAATGAATAAATACGATATTGTCTTCTTTGTTAAACGTACCTTTTCGAATTAAATCAATAAGTCCTGCCATTGCTTTTCCTGTATAAACAGGGTCTAACAAAATACCTTCCGTACTTGCCACTAGTTTAACAGCCTCAATCATTTCATCTGTTGGAACGGCGTATCCTGGACCAACATACTCATCGAAACATTGTACATGATCTTTTGAAACCTCATTCTTCAAGTCTAAGTATTCATTCATTTCTAGTAAAAGATTATACACTTTGCTCTCTTGTTCTTCTTTATTACGGCTAATATTAATTCCTATAACAGGAACGTCGCTATTTAATCCTTGAAAGCCTGCAATTAATCCAGCATGCATACCTCCACTTCCGCTAGTACAAACTACATAGTTCATATCTATTTGTTGATCGAATGTTTGAGCAAGAAGCTCTTGAGCACACGCTGCATAACCAGTTGCTCCAATTGGATTTGATCCTCCAACCGGGATTAAATAAGGTGTATGTCCTTTTTTAATAAGCTCTTTTTCGACTTTTTGCATTTCTTCCATTAGATCGGAACCTTCAGGAACAAATTTCAAGTCAGTAGCACCAAGAAGTTTATACAATAAGTAATTGCCCGTTGGCTCATCACTTGCCTTGTTCTCTCCCTCTTCTAGTACTAGTACACATTTCATTTTCTCTTTTACTGCAGCAGCCAAGGTTAAGCGACAATGATTCGATTGAACAGCGCCACAAGTTACCAGAACATCTGCACCTTTCAACTCTGCATCGGCTACTAAGTACTCTAATTTTCTTGTTTTATTTCCTCCAGCAGTTAGCCCTAATAAGTCATCACGCTTTATGTAAATCGTAGGTCCTCCTAGTACAGTCGAAAGTGACTCTAACTTTTCCAAAGGTGTATAGCAGTTTGTATATTTTTTTCGTGGTAACTTGGATAAATTCATCTTTTTAAATCCTCCTCTTTCTTTTCTAATAAAATGTAGAATATTTATCATTATGTAAAAACGATCTATTATCATTATATCTACTTCTTCAATTACTACAATGAAGTAATCGAATTACAAAAACAGAAAATTTTATATTTTACAATTTAAAGCATAATGATTTATTCTAATAACCTCTCTCTAATTTCAAAAAGGTCCTTCCTAAAGAGGCAATAGTTTTGTAAACTTCAAGATTTGTTGATTTTTCCAAGTTTGCAAAGAAATCCTCTCCCCATTTTCCCAAATGATTCATTGTAAACTCCCATTGCTTATTTCTCCATTGATGAGCATCTGTTATTTTCCCACACTTCCACGCTTCACCTTCCTGATTACACAAATATCCAAGAAAACACAATTCATTAACAAGATGATCCGAGTATTTAACAGGATCTGTTCTAAAAAAAGCTTCTTCTACACTATATACATTATCTAACGAATCAACATTAAAGCTTTTTTGTTCATCTGTGTTTTTAAGATACATCGTTTCATAGAGACTAACAGAGGAAGTTTCTTCATTCAAAAATAAGTGTGTACACTCTTCTTTCATTTTTTCTAACATTTCTTTAGGAGAAACGTTCTTTTTATTCTCAGCAAGTACAATTAACTGGATAAGAGCTTCATTAAAAACACCTCTACTAACATTAATCCATTGCACAGAGTTTTCAATCTTACTATAAAATTCTCCATTCAAAAGTTCATTAGAAAGAGAAAACGTTGGAAATTGAATAACCCTTGATAATAGCTGATACATACTTGATCTATTCATAGCCATTTCGCCTAAATTCATACCTATATCAATCTGTTCGTCAAGGAATAAATGATTCATCCCATATTGCCTCCGTTCTATTTCAGACGTATTTTATGGACTGCTACATAACTCTCAAACATGTTATATATATGTATTATGTATTTGACTAACTTCACATAATACTAACGCAATTTTCATGCCAATTTCATATCAAATGATAAAGGCATAAATTCATTATATTTCTTTGGTTTTTTAGGTTTAATAAATATTTTAATGTACTTAACATGTAAATTTCTTAATCAATCTGATCCACATTGTTGTTCACTTGAACAATCGATAAACGGATTTAAACTATAAAAGTTACTTCCCTCGCTACGCTTGTCTAGGGTCTAGGCTTTCTTGCTTTTCTTGAAGGAGTCAACGCTATCTGCTTCAATCAACTAAATTTGTATGTATTTGATATTCGTTCGTTACACCACATCATAAAAAAATCGACTTATTGTTGTCTTTTAGAAATCAACTCACATTAGAAGTAGCTTCCTGTTTACTAATAAATATATAAAAAGAACAAAAGGTATGAAGAGCAAATCTCCTCTCCATACCTTTTGTCGATAATCTAAACGATCATTTATTTTCTAGAAGGATATCTTTTATCACTTGAGCATTTTCTTTGTCTAATTTCCCATATATATTTTTATCTTTTTCAATGATTTTTGCAGTCCCATTACTTTCAAACCAAATTAGATATTCCACAATGATCTCTGGGTTATTTTTATCATATTCAAAAAATAAAGATACTTTAACATCTTCTTCCCTAGACATTTTGATTTTAGCATTTTCTTTATTTATCGCTTTAAATGCTTTTCTTAAAACTTTTAGGTCTTCTTCCTCTGAAATAGTTTCATTATTATCTGGACTATCTGATGATGCTTTTTCTACATCCACTCTCGATAAATTGTTTATATCGAGCTTTGTATTGATACATCCTGATAACATCAATATCGAAATAATGCAGGCACCCATGATACAAGATATTTTTTTCAATCTGCCACCTCCTAGACGACTCTTCAAACTAATAGGTTTAATCACTTATCAACAGTTCATAAGCAAACATTCCATTTTCAAACTGCATTCATTTTTCACTTCTAACCTTTTTATAGTTCATTCTTCATTTATTGTATTAATCCGTTCCTTTTAACGAGGAAAAGGCAAGCCTACTCAATAATAAATTCGTTATTTTATTCCATTTCCCTGCTTCTTTAAAAATGTCATATGGGTTTAAGATCGTTTTCGCAAACTTAATTACCTAAAGTTAATGAATATAGGCCTAGTTTAATTCCTCTCCCAGTTGCATCATCTTGTTTAAAAAAAGCAATAGGGCTGTATCAAACGATCACATTTGATACAGCCCTCATTTCTTTTCTATTAGACACAAATAACCCTACATTTCCTTTCCTACTATAATATTCGGTTCAACATGTATATGAATGTCATATACACCATATTCACTTCTCATGATATTTTCCACATAAGTTGCAATATCATGTGCATCAGAAATATTTAAAGTATGATCAACAGTTATAACTGCATCAATCACTTCGTTATTTCCATAATTTCGACCTTTTATCTCTTTAATTCCTTCTACTCCATTTATTTTTGAGATAACATCTTTATAGGATAAAAGCTTTTCTCCATCGAAACCATCTGTTAATTCATGAGTTGCTTCTTTAAAAATATCCCAAGCTGTTTTACATATTAATAACCCAACAAGAAAAGCAGTTACGCTATCTAGCCACGGCATGTTTAATTGTGCTCCAAAGATTCCTACTGCTGTTCCAATACTTACCCATGCATCAGAAATATTATCTTTTGCAGCTGCCATAACTGCTTTACTATTAATTCTCAAGGCTAATCTCTTATTGTAACGATAAACAAAATACATGACACCGGCTGAAAATATACCTACATAAGCAGCAAGTATATCTGGAGAAGCTTTACCTCCTTCAAATATTGATCTCACAGTATCAGATAAAACCTGTATACCAACAGCGAACATGATAAAGGAAGCCATTAAAGAAGCTATTGTTTCACTTTTCCAGTGCCCATATCGATGCTCTTTATCTGGTGGCCGCTGAGCAATCTTTAATCCAATTAAAACAGCAATAGATGCAATAATATCTGTTGTATTGTTTAAACCATCTGCTTTTATGGCAGCAGAGTGACTGATGAAACCTATTGTTATTTTTATTATAGATAGAAAGATGTATGCAATAATGCTAATCATTGCTCCACGCTCTCCAGCCTTAAGATCATTATACTTTTGATTCTCCAAGTTAATCCTCCCTCTACTCACTAAAAACACTATTTTTTGAAATACGTTTTGCCATATTTTATTATGATCATTTCTTCATAATTGCTATACTAGTATTCCCCGAGTCCTTCTTACCATTCGGCTTTTTACGTTTCCCATTCATTTGTATAATTCATTTAGAGTACAATGAAAAAATTTCCAATCATTCTCTTTTTTAGTCTATAATGATTGTCTGAGGAGGGGGAAAAAGTGCTACTAAATGATTTACCTCAAAACCTTAAAGTTCGGCTTATTACATCATTTTTCAATCAAATTGCCTCAAGTGCCGTATTACCCTTTATGGCGCTCTATTTTTCACAAGAAATGAATAAAATTTGGGCAGGTGTATTTTTAATAGGAAGTGTAGTAGTAAATTTTTTCTCAAATTTAATTGGAGGTTATATTTCAGATCGTTTTCAAAGAAGAAAAATCATATTAATAACTTCAATATTTAATGCCGTGTCATACCTATTGATGACAATAAGTCTATTTCCCAAAAATAATTCGATATTTCTATTTGCGATTTCATACTTAGTTCTTATGATAACAAGTGGTCTAGGAAGACCTGCTATGCAAGCCATGATTTTGGATTCAACTACTCCTGAAAACAGAAAAAGGGTCTATGCTATTGATTATTGGCTTGTTAATTTATCTATGACAATCGGTACATCTTTAGGTGGTTTATTGTATATGAACCATAAAAAAGAACTCTTTATCATACTAACTATAACAGCTATATTAACAGCTTTTTCATATCAAATTTGGTTATTGGATAGTGGAAATGCCAAACTAGGAAAAAGACAAATTAATGTCTTCCTTGATTTGATTCACAATTACAAAATCGCCTTAAAAAATAAGCTCTTTATCAGAATAACGCTTGGTTACATGTTCATTGTCTCCGTTGAATTATCACTGGATAATTACATAAGTGTCCGACTAAACGATACATTTCAGACTGTTCATATTTATGGAATGGAGATCGAGGGCGTTCATATGTTTAGTATTTTGAATATTGAAAATATGATTTTGGTTGTAGGCCTTACTTTCTTCGTAAGTCATCTTACAAATCGTTTTTCAAATAGAAAAGCCTTAATGATTGGTCTCATATTATATGGAATCGGGTATGTTATTTTAACTTCTTCCAACTCCATGTTTTTACTATTATTATTCGGATTAATCGCCACCTTAGGAGAACTTATCTACTCACCTATTTATTTTACAGAGCAAGCTCAACTTATTCCTGAGAATAATAGAGGCTCTTATTCGGCTTTTTCTAGCGTAGCTTATAATGGAGCAGATTTAATCGCTCGCTCATCGCTTATCATTGGTGCATTTTTGCCACCAATCTTTATGTCTATTTATCTGGGATTCATTATTCTACTTGGCATTATACTAATACATTCAAGTATTGCTTCAATACCCAAACAGAAGAGCTAAACCTTAGAGGTATCGAATTAAAAGATTATAAAGATCCGTCTCACATCAATAAAACAAAAGACTGTCTCAAAAGTAATCCTTTCTTTTGAGACAGTCTACATCCTGCTTCTGACCCAAGTTCAACAATCCAATCAGCTTATTATTAGAAAAGTTATCTAGTAAGATAATCCATTAATTAACTTCTATTTCCAATCTATCATTTTACTTTTTCTTTTGTATAAAAATATAAAAACCAAACTGCGTGATTTTGTTCATCTGCCGCTATTCTTCTAAATAACTCTTTAACAAATGAAATATTCGTTTCATCAGAAATTCTCAAATAGAAATCCGCTGTTTCTTGTTCGTCTTTTAAGGCATATTCTAACCCTTCCAAGTATTGCGAAGGGCACTCTTCTGTTATTTTAGGCTGTGGTTGACTTCCTGTTATATTATAGTAAATTTGCACAAACTGTTGATAATGCTTTTTTTCGTCTTCACGAATTTCGAGTATCTGTTTTCTTTGTGTTTCATTAGGAGCCATTTTCGATAATTGCTCATAACAATGTATAGCGCTGAATTCTCCATTAATGGCCTTTTCTAATTCTCGTATAAACCTATTACTTTGACGATAAAAATTGTCATAATCATATTCATACATATATAATCCCCCTCATACTTATCTCCCTCATTTTATGAAGGATAGTCTAAGTAGGTGATTATCACTTTTACAACAATCCATCATATTCATACTTATAAAGAACAATCATGGAGAAACGAAAGCCTTTAAGGATTCAAACAGCCATTTAAATAAAACCTTTTCTGAGCTCTATGCCACTTTTATAGCTATTTGTATTAGAAATCCTTCCTGCTTTTAAATAGAGAAAAACAACTGTTTTCATAAAGTAAAATATAATAAGCTATAGTGTTTTCTACATAAAAATCCCCTTTAGAAGACAAGTTAGAATGCTTTCTTTTTATGTCTCTAAAAGGGGATCCTTTATATTTATTAGGAGGTTTATTTTGTTATTTTTTATCTATTAATCATAAGCTAGGACAATCTTTCCTTAAAATCTTGATAACTGAATGTATGCAGAACTCTGTAATCACCATTTTGGTCTTTAATGGCAATGGATGGTAGCGCCATACCATTAAAGGTGTTATTTTTCACCATAGAATAAATAGCCATATCACCAAAAACTAATCGATCTCCACACTTTAGTGGCTGGTCAAACGAATAATCACCAATCACATCGCCAGTCAGACAAGTTGGTCCTCCTAATCGATACGTATAAGCCTTTTCACCCACTTCACCAGATCCTATTAATGGAGGGTGATAAGGTACCTCTAGTACGTCTGGCATATGACATGAAGCAGACGTATCAAGAATAGCAATATCCATTTCGTTTTCCATCGTATCAAGAACCGTTGTTACAAGGAAACCTGCATTTAAAGCAATTGCTTCACCCGGTTCAAGATACACAATTAAACCGTATTTATCTTGCATTCGTGTTATGCAATCTTCCAGTATAGTGATATCGTACCCTTCTTTTGTGATGTGATGACCTCCACCAAAATTAATCCATTTCAATTTGTGAAGCCATTTTCCAAACTTTTCTTCAACTGCATCAAGCGTAGTCGCTAAAGCATCAGCACCTTGTTCACATAGTGTATGAAAATGCAATCCGGAAACTATTTCAAGTAATTCAGGACGAAAATTTTTTAATGTCACACCAAATCTTGAGCCTGCCACACATGGGTCATACATGCCGTGTCCTTCTTGAGTAGAGCACTCAGGGTTGATACGAATCCCAATACTTTTGCCTGCTTGATGTACTTTGTCTCCAAATTTCTCAAGCTGAGAGAAAGAATTAAAGACAATATGATCACTAATCGCAATTATTTCATCGATCTCATCCTCACGAAAAGCAGGGGAAAAGACATGATTTTCTTTCCCCATCTCCTCATAGCCAAGCCGAGCTTCATATAAACCACTTGCTGCTGTACCGTTTAAATATTTGCCAATTAATGGGTACATCACATACATAGAAAAGGCTTTTTGTGCCAAAAGAATCCTACATCCTGTACGTTCCATAACACCACTCAGAATTTTGAGATTATTTTCTAGAAGCACTTCATCTACTACATAGCAAGGTGTCGGTAACTCTTCAAATCTCATATCAATCAACTAACTCCGGATTGAAGCTTTCTTTCCATGGTAATCCCCATTTATTTAATGCTTCCATAAATGGATCTGGATCGAATTCTTCAATATTGTACACGCCTGCTTTCTTCCATTGTCCTGTCATAATCATCATTGCACCGATCATTGCTGGTACACCAGTTGTGTAAGAAATAGCTTGTGACCCCACTTCTTTAAAACATTCTTCATGGTCGCATACATTGTATACATAATATGTTTTGTCTTGACCGTCTTTTTTACCACGGAAAATACAGCCGATATTTGTTTTTCCTTTTGTACGTGGTCCAAGAGAAGCTGGATCAGGTAATACCGCTTTTAAGAATTGAAGTGGAATAATCTCTTTTCCTTCATACATAATTGGTTCGATTGAAGTCATACCTACATTTTCAAGGCATTTAAGGTGAGTTAAATAACTTTGCCCAAATGTCATAAAGAAACGAATTTGCTTCAAACCAGGAATATTCTCAGCTAGTGATTCAAGCTCTTCATGGTATAACAAGTACATATCTTTTTCACCGATTTCAGGGAAATTATATACACGTTTAATTTCCATCGGTTGTGTTTCTACCCATCCTCCTTCTTTCCAGTATCTTCCGTTAGCAGAAACTTCACGAATGTTTATTTCAGGATTGAAGTTTGTAGCAAATGGATAACCATGATCTCCAGCGTTACAGTCCAAAATATCAATATACTCAATTTCATCAAAATGATGCTTCAGTGCATATGCAGAGAATACCCCTGTTACACCTGGGTCAAAACCACTTCCAAGAAGGGCTGTAATACCTGCTTTTTCAAAGCGCTCGCGGTACTCCCATTGCCATTTATATTCAAATTTCGCAGTATCTTCTGGTTCGTAGTTTGCTGTATCCATATAATGCGTTTTCGTAGCAAGACACGCATCCATAATCGTTAGATCCTGATATGGCAATGCAAGGTTCATGACGATATCAGGTTTTACTTCTTCAATTAACGCAATAAGCTCATCAACATTATTCGCATCCACATGTGCAGTAGTAATCTTTGCTTTTCCACCATCAAGCTTCGCTTTCAAATCATCACATTTTGATTTTGTACGACTTGCAATGCAGATTTCTTCAAATACTTCACTGTTTTGTACACATTTATGAATAGCTACAGAAGCTACTCCTCCACACCCAATAATAAGCGCTTTTCCCATATTACTATCTCCAATCTCAATATATTTATATAAAACTATAAAGCTAATAAAAATTCTCTAACGACCTTACAGGCAGTCGCTGTTGAAATCCCGCTAGCATCGTATGTTGGTGACAATTCATTCACATCACAACCAACTACATTCGCGTTACCACATACGGTAAAAATAGCATCAATCAATTCGGGAAATGTTACTCCACCTGCTTCTGGTGTACCCGTTCCTGGAAAAACAGATGGATCGAGTACATCAAGGTCTATCGTCAAATATACAGGCTTATCCCCGATTTCTTTTACGATGTTTTGCAGCCCTTCGAAGTTAAATTTATTCGTAAACACATGCCCATCACCACTCCATTCAAATTCAGAGCGGTCACCAGAACGAATGCCAAACTGGAAGATACGTCCATCACCAAGAATATCGTGACAGCGACGAATTACAGATGCATGTGATAACTTTTCACCTAGGTAATCATCACGTAAATCTGTATGCGCATCGAATTGAATAATATGCAAATCTGGATATTTCTTTGCAATTGCACGAACAGTTCCAAGCGTCACAAGATGCTCGCCACCAATCATGAATGGTAGCTTTCCATCTTCTAAAATTTTGCTAGTGTGCTCTTCAATTTCGCCAAGTACTCTTTCAGGATTTCCGAAGCAAAGCTCCAGATCACCACTATCAAAAACAGAGATGTCCATTAGATCTTTATTCTGATATGGGCTGTACGTTTCCAATCCGAACGATTCTGAACGAATCGCTGAAGGACCGAAGCGTGTTCCTGGACGGAATGATGTCGTTCCATCAAACGGAACACCAAATAAGACAATATTGGCATCTTTGTATTCCGCTTCACATCCTATGAACGTTTGGACATTTTTATTCAACATCACGCAACAACTCCTCTACATAAGTAGGTAAGGAAAAAGCACCTGCATGGAGGTTTGTATTATAATATCGCGTATGAATACCAAGCTTATTCCATGCCTTAATTTTCAAATCCGTTACAGGATGATACTTCTTAGAGGCGAACCCAAACAACCAATGTCCCGATGGATATGTTGGGATATGCGCCTGATACACCTTACTAATCGGAAAGCTATCCACAATACGTTTATGTGCTCTTTGCATCGCAGCAACATCTTCAGAATAAAATGGACTTTCATGTTGATTTACCATAATTCCATCTTCACGAAGTGCTTTATAGCAACTACCATAAAACTCCTTCGTAAATAACCCTTCTCCTGGACCGAATGGATCAGTTGAATCAACAATGATTAAGTCATATAAACCTTCGCATGAACGGATAAATTTCACTCCATCCTCAAGATGAATATGGACTCTTGAATCATCAAAGCCGCAAGCTGTTTGTGGTAAATACTTTTTGCACACATCTATAACCATTTCATCAATTTCTACTAAATCGATATGCTCTACTTGCTTATATCTTGTCAATTCTCGTACAACCCCACCATCTCCCGCACCGATAATTAAAACATTTCGAGGATTTGGATGGACAGCCATTGGTACATGAGTAATCATTTCATGGTAAATGAACTCATCCTTTTCTGTAAGCATCATATAACCATCAAGAGTTAAAAAGCGCCCAAATTCCTTAGAATCAAAAACATCGATGCGCTGAAATTCACTCTGCGCACTAAACAATTGTTTATCTACCCTAATAGAGAGCTTCACATTGGATGTGTGGCGTTCGCTAAACCATAATTCCATGTTTTTTTCTCACACTCCTTTTAAAACATTCAGCTTGTTTATCTCAAGATCTTCTGGACCTGTCATAGAACATCCTTTTTCTTTGGCGTATTTAATATAATCAATGATCTCTTTTGTAATTTTTTCACCAGGGGCTAAAATTGGAATACCAGGTGGATAGGCCATCACAAATTCACTGCATACCCTTCCAATCGTATCATCAAGGACCAATGATTCTTTTTCTGAATAAAAAGCATGCTGTGGCGTCGTAACCACTAATGGATCAATATATTCCTGTGTAAATAAACCAGTCTTGTCCTTTCCGAATCGTCTTCGAATTTCAGAAAGAGCACTAAGCAATCTTTCCACATCACGTTTTCGATCTCCCACTGAAACGTAAGCCAAAATATTTCCAATATCACCAAACTCAATTTGGATATCATATTCATCTCGTAAAAGATCATATACTTCAATTCCAGCAAGTCCAATATCAAGGGTGTGAATCGAAAGCTTTGTTATGTCAAAATCATATATGCTGTCGCCATTAATTAATTCTCGTGAAAAAGCGTAATAATCACCGATTTTATTAATTTCGCTACGCATGTATTCAGACAGATCAACAACTTGCTGAAAAATAACTTCCCCATTCAGCGCCAAATTCCGCCTAGAAATATCAAGACTAGACAGCAATAAATAGGAACCGCTAGTCGTTTGCGTCAAGTTGACAATTTGCCTTGCATAGCCAGCATTGATAGAAGGTCCCATTAAAAGAAAGGAACTTTGTGTTAGACTACCACCAGATTTATGCATACTTACCGATGCCATATCCGCTCCAGCAGCCATAGCAGAAATCGGTAGATTTTTCCCAAAAGACAAATGTGTACCATGAGCTTCATCAACTAACACTAGCATTTGGTGTTTGTGTGCTAGCTGCACAATTCCTCGCAAATCCGAACATATCCCGTAATAAGTCGGATTATTCACTAAAATCGCTTTAGCATCCGGGTTTTCTAGAATGGCTTTTTCTACCTGGCTAATAGACATCCCTAGAGCTATACCAAGACGTTTATCCATCTCCGGATTTACGTACACTGGCTCAGCCCCGCATAGAACAAGCGCATTAATGACGCTTCTGTGGACATTTCGTGGCAGAATGATTTTGTCTCCTCTTTTACATGCTGTCAGTACCATGCCTTGCACAGCTGATGTTGTCCCATTCACCATAAAGAAAGCATTTACGGCACCAAATGCCCGTGCTGCTAAATTTTCTGCCTCCTTAATGACCGATACTGGATGGCAGAGATTATCTAATAGTTTCATAGAGTTTACATCTATGCTGACACATTGTTCACCCAAAAAAGCAGCTAACTCTGGATTGCCCCTACCTCTTTTGTGCCCTGGTACATCAAATGGAACAATTCTTTTTTTCTTTAACTGTTCCAGAGCTTCATAGATTGGCGCACTTTTTTGAGAAGACCAATATGTTGGATCTTTTGTATCCACTTAGTAGACCTCCATTCCACTGAATATTTCGATCATTTCACGTCGCAGACTATTACTTATATCAAGTCGCGTTTGAGGAGCTAGCTCATATACATCTGTGTTAAAAAGATAATTTTGCAAATCAATCTCCTTGATCAACATTTTCGTGTGAAACAGGTTAGCCTGATATACATTCACGTCCATAGCATCATAGCGCCTTAATGTCTCAGCATTAATATAGTCTTGGATGGATGTGATTTTATGGTCCATATACAATTTCTTTCCTTCAACATTACGGGTGAAACCACGTACTCGATAATCCATCGTAATAATATCTGAATCAAAACTACCAATAAGATAATCCAAAGTTGAAAGAGGGGTAATCTCTCCACATGTCGCTACATCAATATCTACGCGAAAAGTTGCCAAACTGTTAGCAGGATGATATTCAGGATACGTATGGACAGTTACATGACTTTTATCTAAATGTCCCAATACCGTATCACTTTTAATAGACGGTATCTTTTCTTCTGCAATCAAGCATGTCACACTTGCACCTTGCGGATCATAATCCTGTTTAGCTATATTTAACACTTGAGCTCCTATCATCTCTGTGACATGTACCAAAATATCAGTTAATCGCTCCGAGTTGTATTGTTCATCAATATACTCAATGTAATTCTTCTGTTCTCGAGGAGTTTTAGCGTAGCATACATCATAAATATTGAAGCTCAATGATTTTGTTAAATTATTGAAGCCATAAAGTTTAAGCTTATTCTCCACATCTCATCCCACCTCAAAAAAGACAAATAAAAAAAGCAAGTGAATATCGCATGAATCGCGCATCACTTGCTTATTAGATATAACTGCATGATTAAAAAAGCATAACTTAATAAACCGGACATTCGTTTAATTAATTTCCAAAAAAAAGCATAACGAAGTCCAATGAAGAAAGCTTTTCAATATCCAAATATACCTGAATAGGTTTCTTAGAGTCTATATAGCAAATAATCACTTTTACCACTCTTATTGACCGTTTCACAAGTTGATGTACGCTTGCACGCATCGGTTATAAAGTAACCAACTTATAAAATTTGAGCTTCTAACTCAATCAATAAGGCAACTAAGTTGCCAATCGGCATTTGACCCGGCTGTCCGTATGGCCTTGACTTCCTCATAGAAGGTAAGTGGTCAAAAATATATTTGCTTGGAAAGACTCTTATATTCTGAATATTCGCTTTCCAAAAATAATTTCTTAGTCATATTAACAGCTAATTTTAATTTTTTCAATACAAAATATAAATTTTTTTGAAAAAAAAGAAAAAATTATTAAATTTACCCATGTAATATTTTTTCATTATTCACATAAAAAACACCGATATATTTAGTACTTCTTTTATTCAAAAAATGTCCTTTTTTCCTTTCTTCTGTCACAGTATCAGATATCAGACATCCTATCGAGGCCAATTTAACTAAAACCTGTTAAACTAACACAATGACTGCCACTTCCCTAAACATATTATGCAATTAGAAATCTTAGCGATGTAAAAAAACG
>NZ_CAPG01000085.1:0-76646 GCF_000321185.1 Bacillus sp. AP8 | reverse complement strand
TACTGGAAATTATTTTAAAGTGAATAGTAAGAATAGTATGAAGAAAGTGGTGAAATCCTTGGAATTAGCTACAGAACCAATTATTCAAATGAAGAATTTGCAAATGAATTTCGGTGGAAAGAAAGTGTTGAAGGGCATTAATTTAGACGTTCACCAAGGACAAATTATCGGATATATTGGTCCGAATGGTGCTGGTAAAAGTACTACCGTGAAAATTATGCTTGGTTTGATTGAAGGATTTCGGGGTGAAGTAAAGATCTTTGGTCAAGATATAGCGAATGGTCAAATTGATTATAAGAAAAAGATTGGATATGTACCAGAAGTTGCGGATTTATATGATAGTTTAACAGCGAGAGAATATTTAACGTTTATTGGTCAGTTGTACGGATTATCAGAAGATGATGTAGAAAGAAAAGCAGAACCTTTAATGGAGATTTTAGGGATAAATCATGTAATAGATGCGAGAATTTCAACATATTCAAAAGGTATGAAACAAAAAACAATGATTATCTCTAGTTTATTACATAATCCAGATCTTTTATTTTTAGACGAACCCTTAAGTGGACTTGATGCAAATAGTGTAATTGTAATTAAAGAAATATTAGCTCAACTGGCGAATCAAGGTAAGACGATTTTTTATTCTTCTCATATTATGGAGGTAGTTGAAAAAATCAGTAGTCGCATCCTTTTGTTAAAAGACGGTGAAATCATTGCGGATGGTAGCTTTGCAGAATTAAAAAATCATAATCAAGAAGGGTCCTTAGAAGAAATTTTTAATCAATTGACCGGTTTTGATAATCATGAAATATTAGCCGAAAAGTTTGTAACGATTATAAATGAGGTTTAGAGATGAAAGAATTTACGATTTTAAAAATTTTAGACCGCTTTCGTCCCTTGTTTGAAAAAATGAAAATGGATTATGATATTTTGCGACGTATTTTACAAATGAAGCTAATAATGGATGCAAGGAGAACGCCTATCATAATAGGTAATCAAAAGAAAAAAGACAATGATCGTAACCAGTTTCTTACTTCAATGTGGCTGTATGCTTTACTAGGCTTATTTTTGTTACCGACTGTTTTAATTAATCAAAATATTGTCTATCAAATGAGTATGTTTTTTGGCGTATTAATTTTTTTAGTGATGACTTCTTTAATTTCAGATTTTTCTTCTGTATTACTTGACACGAAAGACAAGGAAATTATTCTTTCGAAGCCAGTTGATGGTCGAACATTAGGTATGGCTAAAATCATTCATATAAGTATTTATTTGTTATTTATTACTCTTTGTTTAGCTGGACCATCTCTAGTTGCTGGATTGATTAAATACGGCATTCTCTTTTTTGTTGCTTTCTTGATAGAATTATTGTTGGTAAACCTACTTATTATCGTAATAACAGCATTATTATACATGATGATTTTACGATTTTTTGATGGAGAAAAATTAAAAAATATTATTAACTATGTGCAAATAGGCCTTACAATAACGATGGCAATTGGTTATCAATTTTTAATAAGGGTGTTTGATTATGTCCATTTTGAAGCCGTTTTTAATCCGAAATGGTGGCATTATTTGATTATACCTGTATGGTACGGAGCACCGTATGACTTAGTGATGAATGGAAATAGTTATTCTACAATTATTGTTTTTACAACATTAGCTGTTATTGTGCCAATCATTGCGATTTCTTTATATATCAAATGGATTCCTATTTTTGAAAGAAATCTTCTTAAGTTATCTGCTGTAAGTAATTCTAATAGAAGAAAAAAAAGTCCCTTGTCATCGCTTATTTCTCGATGGCTTTGTAAGAGTGGAGAGGAAAGAATTTTTTATCATTTCACGAAAAAAATGATAAAAAATGAGCGTGAGTTTAAGTTGAAAGTGTATCCGTCACTTGGATTATCGATTGTTTTTCCATTTATTTTCCTAATTACATCCTTTAAGGAATTTGTAAGTGAAGGTTCGCGTTCATCTGAATTATTTTTACTACTTTACTTTTCTGGTCTTGTTATTCCAAATGTCATTTATATGCTGAAATATTCTAGTAATTATAAAGCTTCGTGGATATATAAATGTGCACCAATAACTAATATGGGAGCCGTTTTAAAAGGGAGTATAAAGGCTGTTACTGTTCAATATTTTTTTCCGTTATTTTTCATCCAAGGTTTGATCTTTACTTTTTTATTAGGGGTTGGTATTCTACCTGATTTAGTAGCGGTTGCTTTAAATCTACTATTATATGTATTAATTAGTTTTAGCCTATTTAGTCGAGAAGCCCCGTTCACTAGGGGGTATGATAATTTTGAAGGAGAATCGATCAAAACCTTTTTTATGTTTTTCATCCTTATTGGGTTAGCGGTTGTACACTTCGCTATTAGATTTGCAGGAATGTATGGGATAATAATATATATCATTCTCTTACTTATTGTTAATACAGTACTATGGAAACGATGTTTCGTATTAAAAATATTTAAGGTTTAACTTGAAAGGAGATCTACATGTTAACTGAAAAACAATTATTTGACGTATATGTTTTACAAGATATATGCGAAGACTATGATGATATCGAATTAAAGTTAAATTGGGAAACACTAAAAACAAGAACAGAGCAGATGGATTTTTTTCATTATGAAGAGAACCGTTTAGTTGGATTTTTGGGTGTTTATAAATTTGGAGAGGAATACGAAATTTGCGGGATGGTCCATCCTGATTATCGGAAAAAAGGGATATTCACACAATTACTTTCTAAGGCTCTTATGATTATTCCTAATAATGGGCGTATATTAATAAATGCTCCAGCACACTCCCAATCTGCGAAAGCATGGTTAGAAAAAAACTCATGTTCTTATTCTTTTTCGGAAAATCAAATGAAATGGCATAAGAAGATTTTAACGAATGATACCTCGAATATCGTATTACGTGAGGCAAAAGAAGAGGATTTGCCATTTTTGATGCAAGTTGACCAATTAAGTTTTGGTGTTTCAGATTCATCAAATGTATTAAGTAAAAATGGTCAAACTTATATAGTTGAAGTAGAAAAAGAAGCTGTAGGAAAAATAAGAATCGAGAGATCAAACGAGCAAAGCTGGATATATGGCTTTGCTATATTACCTCAATATCAAGGAAAAGGTTTTGGTAGAGCAGCTTTAACACAGGTTGTTTTAAAGGAAAGTCCAATCTGTTCTAATATCTATCTAGAAGTTGAAACAAAAAATAACAATGCCCTAAAATTATATGAATCTTGTGGCTTTGTTGCTTTTCATACACAGGATTATTATGATTTTGCACGACAGTAAGTTGATTGTCAACTTGACGCATAATAAGAATAGTCGAACTGTTTTTTTACGAATAGACTATTATTAAAAATTTTTCTTCCTACCCCGTATCTTTTAAACGATTTCATTCGTTTAAAGAGTAGAGAGGTGTTAAAGGAGTGAGTGATGTGAATGATTCATGTAAAGATGAACGGGCGAATCCTAACTTTCTTTCGTATTATGAAGAGTTGAAACGATATTGTTATTTTTTATCAAAAAATAAGTGGGATGGCGATGATTTACTTCAGGATGTCATTGTCAAAACATTAAAACATTATCGGAATCAGAAGGAAATTCGACCTTCTTTGCTTAAAAAAATGGCGTATAATCACTGGATTGATAAAGTGCGTAAGCGTAGCTTTGAAATAGTTGATGAGATAGAAGAGATACGTCAGGAAATGAATAATGGGAATACTGCATGTGAACAAGTGGAAATTTTATTTCAGCAGTTAACATTAAAGCAAGCTACTATTTTTGTATTAAAGGAAGTATTTTTATTTCAAATAAAAGAAATTTCCTTACTGATGGAAACAAGCGAGACAGCAGTTAAATCAGCATTATTTCGAGCGAAGAAGCGATTATCTCATCAGACTGAAGAAGGGTCACCTGTTCATCATATAACAGAGGATGAGGAGGAACGATTACTCCTTATTGAAACGATACAATATTGTTTGACAGAACAAGACCCGGAACTATTAATATCTAGAATCCCGTTCATTCGATCGCTAGCTACAGAAGCAAGTGTAGCTAAGGTACATGATACATTTAATAAACACTTTATTTCACCTACTCTTAAAATGGCTGCATAGCTATATTACGAGGAGGATTAATCATGAGTATTATTCCATACGTAGTTGAACAAACAAAGGTAGGAGAACGCTCCTACGATATTTATTCTCGATTGTTAAAAGACCGCATTATTATGCTTGGCGATGAAATAAATGATCAGGTTGCCAATAGTATTGTTGCTCAATTACTTTTTCTGGAAGCCGACAATCCAGAAAAGGATATTTCGATGTATATTAATAGTCCTGGAGGCTCAACTTCGGCTGGTTTTGCCATCTTCGATACAATGCAGTATATCAAGCCTAACGTTAATACGATATGTACAGGTATGGCTGCCTCCTTTGGGGCGTTATTGTTAATGGCAGGAACGAAGGGAAAAAGATATGCACTACCGAATAGTGAAATTATGATTCATCAGCCATTAGGTGGAACAAAAGGGCAAGCGACAGAAATTGAAATATCGGCAAGAAGAATTCTGAAGTTAAAAGAACATATCAATCGAACTATATCTGATTTAACAGGTCAGCCGATTGATAGAGTAAAGCATGATACGGAAAGAGATTATTTTATGAGCGCCGAGGAAGCAATGCAATACGGAATAGTAGATCAGATTGTAAAAGCGAATATTTAATGATATAGGGGCTGACTCGGATGAAGAGTCAGCCTCTTTTTTTCAAAAGGATCGGTGTCGGTTTTTCTTATAAAAAATATAATGAACATTTATGGAAAGGGGCATAGCTAAATGAAGAAGGACTTATACTGAAGAATGGTTCTTTTAAGGAGTATTTAGCTATGAAAAAAGTTCTTGATATTTTTTTCCTGGATTGGCGACGTATATCACAATCTAAGGCAGCCCTTTTTTTGGTGATTTCATTAATGATTCTTCCCTCGCTATATGCCTGGTTTAATATTAAAGCATTGTGGGATCCATATGGTAATACCTCTGGAATAAAAATTGCTGTTGCAAATGATGACATTGGAATGAAAATCTCAGGGGAATCTTTAAATGTTGGCGACAAAATCGTAGAAAAATTAAAGAATAATCATAATTTAGGTTGGACGTTTGTATCAAAAAAGGAAGCGGATAGAGGTGTGACATATGGGGATTATTATGCAAGTCTCTATATACCAAAGGATTTCTCGGAGCATTTAGGTAGTCTGCTTTCGGATAATCCTGAAAGAGCAGAAATTATATTTACCATAAATGATAAAATTAATGCTATCACTCCGAAAATCACGGCAACCGGAGCCAATACGGTAACAAATCAGGTTAGTGATGAATTTGTCGACACGGTTTCAAGTACCCTTCTGGAGGAATTTAATAAAGTAGGCATTGAGCTAGATAAAGATTTGCCAACCATTCGTAGGTTAGAAGCGAAACTATATCAAATACGAGATGCATTACCGCAAATTAATGATTTTGGTGAACATGCTAAGCAACTTGAAGCTCATTTACCGCAGATAAAAGAAAAAGCAAATAAGATCATATCAATTACAGATTATATTCCGAAAGTAAATGAGATGGGGCAGAGTGTATTAAAAATTAATAAAGCTATGCCGAAAATAGAGCAAGCAGGTAAACAAGTACTTGTTTTACAAAGTAAGATTCCTGAAATTCGTAATATGGCTCAAAAGGTTAATGAAATTAATGAGCATTTTGATGTTGTACAAACAACACTTGATGAAGGACTAAAACAAGCAAATAAAGCGTTAGATATTGTGCAATCCACCCAAGCATTGCTACCTAAAATTCAAGAAGTTACGAATAATAGTCAAGGCTATGTAGATGCGGCGAATCAGTTTTTAAATGGTGTTGATTCTGCTTTTGATCAAATAGCCTCGGTAGTTAAGCTTAATATAGGATTTGCTAATCAGTTGGCTAGTAGTGTAGCTGCAATTACTGATCAAATGATTAATTCTAATATCAGCCCCCAACAATTGCTTCTTTTACTGCAACAAGCAAACGTGTTATTGCAGCAAGAAAATGCTCAGCTTACTCAACAAATAAGTCATATTCAAAGCTTAATAAACAATGGCGTAGCGCCTACACAGCTACAAACGATGCTAAATAAACTACAAAGTCTCCAAAATCGCGTTCAATCTCAACAGCGCATTGTACAAAATGCCATAGCTACTATCAATAATAATCCAAATGCTATTCCAAATACTATTCAGGAAATTAATAATGAAGCAATCAAAATTCGGGAGGCTACGAGTAGTTTATTAAACAATTATGATAGTACCTATTTACCAGCTATTCGTTCTAGTTTAACTCGTTTGAAAAAAGATCTCCAATCAACAAATGAAATCGTTCTGGCAGCTAAGGAACAATTACCTAATGTGGCAAACCTTTTAGGGAGTACAGAAGAGACGTTGCAAAATGCAGCCAATACTTTACGTAAATTTCAAGCGGAATTACCTAATATAAAAAACGCTATCGAAAAGGCTACGAATTTTATAAATCAAAATTTAAATGTAGTAATAGATGATTTGAATAAAGCAGCACTCTTTTATCAACAGCGTTTTCCAGATTTAAGAGACAAGTTAGATCATGCTAGTCAGTTTATTCAAAGTGATTTACCTAAATTAGAAGAGAAGATTACTACTACAGCAGCTCTTGTCCAAGAAAAAATGCCGCAGTTAGTTGATGCGATTTCGATGGCTGGAAACTTATCTCGTTCAGAGTTACCAAACCTTAGTGAAGCAGTAACAAAAGCGACCAATAAGATTGATGAATTAAAGAAAAAAACGAGTTTAGAAAAAGTTATAAATATTTTAAGAAGAGATGTTCAAGCTGACAGTGATTTTATGGCGAAGCCAGTGGAACTAAAAGAAATTAGACAATTTCCAATCGCAAATTATGGGTCAGCAAGTTCACCTTTTTACACAGCGTTGGCCATATGGGTCGGTTCTTTACTTTTGGTATCGTTATTGAGCGTCGATGTTCACATGCCTAAAGCCATTTATAAGCCCCATCATTTCTATTTTGGTAGGGGATTAACATTTCTACTTATTGCTTTAATTCAAACGGCGATTGTTTCTATTGGAGATATATTTCTTTTAGGAATAGATGCGCATATGAAAGGAACTTTTATTTTATTCAGCTTGCTTATAAGCTTTGCGTTTGTGACGATTGTTTACACATTGGTGGCGATATTTGGTAATCTAGGGAAAGGAATGGCGATTATCCTATTGGTATTACAAATATCAAGCTCCGGAGGAAATTTTCCGATAGAAGTATCCTCTACCTTTTTCCAGCGTATATACCCGTTTTTACCTTTCACTTATGCAGTGAAGCTATTACGAGAAGCATTAGGTGGAGTCGTTTGGAAAAATGCGATCGTCAGTATAATTGTTTTACTTTTTGTAGCTACAATATTCATTATAATAGGAACCATTCTTAAAAAGCCATTAATGAACGTAGTAAACAAGTTTACAGAGAATGCAAAAAAGAGCCGAATCTTTCATTAATGGTCGTTGTGAAAAGGACTTTTTCAGCAATCCTTTAGAAAACAGTCTAAAAAAGAGGATGTTATCGACATAGAATTCTTCGATACATCCTCTTTAATATGGATAAAAAAACTTTGCATTCCGTGGAATGGGCAGAGCCATTAAAAAAGATTAGTAAGCTCGTTTTCTGATAGGACCGTAATGCCATTTTTTCGTAATAAGGCAGTCGTTACTCCTTCTCCTGTTATTTTCTGGCCATTGAATTCCCCATTGTAAATTAGAGAACTGCCACACGAGGGGCTGTTTTCTTTAAGTACAACATGAGTGACATTATGTTTTTTCACCAGTTCTAACGTATGATGTGCTCCTAATAGATATTGTTCAGTAACATCTATGCCAGATTTATTTATTACTTGAGCCGTACCATTTAGAACATCCTCTCCCGTTCCATGGATGATTTCAGCTGGTTCACGTGGCGTAGAAAATCCCCCTAATAATTCTGGACATACCATTATGGCCTTTTTTTGTTCAACTAGTGTTGCTAATGTATTTTCTGGGCAGGAAGTGGCATTATATCGGCATTTTTTGCCTGCTAAACAAGAGCTTACAAGTATCATCGTCTCATTCCTTTAATCAAATGTTTGATTAAAATTTTATGACAATTGTATGCTTTAATCAATCGTTTGATTAACACGTAAGGCAGAATACGTAAGTATGAAGAAAAAGAGATTAGAATATTGACGAGAAAAAGACTATCATATACAATGCTGACTAGTCAGTCATAATAAGACTATAATAGAGATGAGTACAAATGGAAGGGATGTCTAGCATGAAGGAGAAGGAAAAAATTATTATAGAAGCTGCCATAAAACTTTTTGCAGGTAAGGGGTTCTCGTCTACGTCTATTAATGAAATAGTAACAGAAAGCGGAATTTCTAAGGGGGCTTTTTATTTATATTTCAAATCCAAAGATGCTTTACTTTATTCCATTTTCGATTACTACTCTGAACAATTACGAACAAAAATTTTTTCATATGAAAATGAAAAGATAGCTCCACGTGAGAAATTTAGTTTGCAATTGCTAACGATGTTAGAAACACTGATGGAGCATAAAGAATTTCTTATTATGCAATCTCGTGAACAAGCTATTCCATTAAATGAAAGCATAAAAAAACAAATCTTTCAAATGCATGTGACAATGCATAATTTCTTACAAAATGGTTTGTTGCAAATATATGGTGAGAAGATACGACCGTTCATCTGGGATTTATCTTTTATCCTAGAGGGTATGGTGCAATCTTATACCAAAATTGTGATGTATGAAAAGGAGCCACTTCAGCTTAGAAAGATAATAGATTTTCTTCTTCGTAGAATGGATCATATAATAGAAGGCATAGTAGAAGAGGAGCCTGTTTTAACATCTGATAGAATGAAAGAGTTGTTAGATAGATCACAAAACTGTTGTCATAGCGATTTTAATCAACTGTTAGCTAATATGAAAGAAATAATAAATACACTAGATGGAAAAGAAGATTTAGAAGTATCGTTGGAAGTGTTAGCGGCAGAAATTCAAAGTGTAAAGCCAAGAATACCAGTTATTCAAGGGATGCTTTCTAACTTTAGGGAAATTCCTGAGCTTCAAGCATATTATAATAAAATAGCAGAATTTTACCATATTAAGTAACGTTCATTTTATATGAACGTTACATTTTTTTGTGTATTGACTGACTGGTCACTCTGTAATATAATTCACTTTACGTGATTTTTGAAAGAAGAATTAAAGGAGACATCTATGAGTGATACAAACAATAAAGGGATTCACAAAAATATAGTCCTAGTCGGTCTAATGATTGGGATGTTTTTTAGTTCGCTTGAACAAACTGTAGTGGGTACAGCTATGCCGACAATTATTGCTGAGTTAAATGGTTTCAGTATTTTTGCTTGGGTAACAACAGCCTATATGATTGCTTCTACAGCTGTTGTGCCTATAGTTGGTAAGCTTTCAGATTTATATGGTAGAAGAAAACTTTATTTGCTCGGAACGATTATATTCATCATTGGTTCAGGTTTATGCGCAACCGCGACTTCTATGGAACAACTAGTCATTTATAGAGGATTACAAGGTATTGGCGGCGGTATGATCATGCCATTATCGCAAACAATCATTGGTGACATTTTTACTGCTGAACAACGTGCGAAATGGCAGGGAGTATTCGGTGCGTTATTTGGATTAAGTTCCGTTTTTGGACCGTTTTTAGGTGGAGTGATTGTTGATTATGTAAGCTGGCATTGGATTTTCTTGATAAATCTTCCATTTGGTTTATTATCAGCTGTTTTCATTTTCATTGGAATGAAACATGAGCCAATTCATAAAGGGAAAGTAAACATTGACTTCTTAGGGATATTTACTTTAATACCGGCGGTTATTCTATTATTAATAGGATTAACTTTTGGAGGAGATAAATTTGAGTGGGTATCTGGTACATCATTAGCTATTTTTGGCGCTTTTGCAGTGTTACTAGTCGCCTTTTTCTTTATTGAAAGAAAAGCGATTGATCCCATTTTAGATTTACGTTTTTTCAAAAATCGAGTATTTGCTGTATCTAATGCATTAGGTTTTTTATTAGGATTAGGGATGTTTGGTGCAATTATGTTTGTACCGATGTACATGCAAGGAATTTTAGGTGTATCACCAACTAAAGCAGGGTCGACAATGACTCCAATGATGATTGCTTTAATAATGGCTAGTGTCGTAGGAGGCCGTCTTTTATTAAAGGTTCGATTTAGAACGTTATTAACCATAGGTATGACGATTACTGCTATTGGCTTTTATTTAATGAGTACAATGGGATTAGATTCTACGGAATTACAAGCATATAGTTATATGGTTGTGCTTGGAATTGGTATGGGATTAGTAATGCCAACTATTACGATTGCTATTCAAAATGAATTTCCTACGTCACAGCTAGGGCAAGTAACATCTGCGTCAACTTTCTTCCGTTCGATTGGAGGAACAATTGGTATTACTATATTAAATGCTGTCATGAATCAAACGATTGTTTCTAAAATGACGGCTGCGAGTGAAGAATCTACCATACCAATTGTTAAGCAAGGTTTAATGGCGTTATCAGAGAAAACAGATGCTTTATTTGGGTTATTAGTAGATCCATCCAAATTACCTTTCCCTGCTGAATCAAAACAAGCTTTTATTAAGTCTATTAGTACAGCTTGGGCAGAATCATTTTCAACTGTATTTTTATCAGGTCTTATTTTCATCGTGATTGGTATACTTACGGCTTTAGCTATGGGTAAAAGTAGAATTAAGCGTGATAAAGAGTTAAAAGAAAAATTAGATATTGTAGAGAAAGAAGAAATTGCTTAAATTTAGCATTCTATATAAAGAGTCATCATGATAAGATGGCTCTTTTTTGTTATAGGGAAATTATGGGAATGGTTGTAATCTGTTTGTATGAATTATAAGATAGAAAAACAAGGAGGGGAAATTTTGAAAAAGCTTTTGAAAGTAGTATTAGTCATTGTGCTTTTAGTCATAGCTATTGGGTATGGAATATATTATTTTGGTACAAACGTGGCCTCAGATAAAGTCATGGATATTTTGAACAACGAGTTAGAGAAAAGTGGACAGTTAGAAACTGTAAAAGAATCCATTAAAAATGATCCAGATTTGAAGAAATTTGTCGAAGAAGGCGCTAATATAGATGAAAGTAAATTACCGTTTAAAACGAAAGAAGAAGCAACCAGAGTCATTATTCGAAAAGTAGGGATTAGCGAATTGCAAAATATAAAATCTCAACTTGAAAATGGGACAGCGTCTAAAGAGGAAATTCATCAGACAATCGAAAATAAATTGTCTGATGAAGAAATTCAAGCATTAAAAGTAATTGCGTATAAAGAACTATCTAAATAAGCTCTTGCTCAGGCAAGAGTTCTTTTTTGGCAAAAACGACTAGCGAGTATGGTTTTCTTTAGTCGTTTTTTCTTGCAATTTAAAAAAATATTTAATTTTGAATCCAGATTACTGTCTAGCTTCAGCATCTTAACTCCTCGAGGAGTCATAAGCCTATCTGCCGTAAAGGTCAAAAGGTAACCATACGTCGATCGACAGCCTACAGGAAGTATCGAAAATAGGATAAGAATTTTTCTAAGGCAACATCCAAACTAAAAAGAATCAGGAAATGTTTTTTCCTTTTGAACCTGCACAAATTCGAAGTAGGGGGAGTATAGTAATACATAATTTACTATTATTAGTTTTTTGGTTTCTAAAAGGAGGTGTCAAAATGTCTTTGCCAAATATTCCGAATATCAAACCAAATATATCAATCGATCGAAAAGAAGCTATAAATTTGCTTCTCGCATCAGTAGCGATGGAAGAAATTAGCCTTTCACATATATTAAATGCTGAAGGAGAAAAACTCCAACAATTTTTAAAAACATGTCCCGATAGTCTGAATGATATGCTGATGATGAATAATAGCATCAATCAGACGTTACGAACTGTTATACAGTCACAAATTATGTTGCAAATCAAACTAGAGGATATCTTGTCCTTAGATAAAAAAAATACTACAAAGCATGATAGTAGTTTATTTGATAGTTTTTCATCAAGTGATTCTTCATCAAGCGATTCTTCATTAAGTGATTATGAAAGCTGTGAAAGTTCCTCTTCGTCTGGAAAAAAGAGAAGGAAGCTAGAGAAATGAAAAACGCTGCTTCTTTGAAAAGGACAGAAGAAAAAAGCGATCAACAATTTGATTCTTTCATTCTGAATTATCTTCGATACTACATTCTTTTTATTGAAACAATAGGAAAAGTATCTCTAGATAAGAATGAAAGAGTACAACTTGAAAAGAAAGTGGCTTCATCTCTTTCTTTACTTAATGATATACATGTTGTTCGGAAATCTATAAAAATGAGTTTGTATTTATCTAGTAGTAAAGAACTGGACATTAGTAACTCAGCTCGTATGGAAACTGCACATATTCTCAAGGTATTAAAAGAATTAATAGTGAATACGATTACAGTTGATAGGTGGAAACGATTATCTCTAAACTGTTTGGATTATATTCAAGAATCTTTTCCTATAGTAGTGCAAGATCAAAACCCGAGCGTACCTTGGAGAGCAGGGAAAATAGCTTATTCTATTTATAAAGTTAAATAATGAAGAAAAGGTCATGGCGATGTTCGGAATCTCTTAAACTGAGACAAAATCATTATCGCTGTGGAGGAAACGTTTCCGTATGATAGGAAGTGTAATAATTTAAAAAACATAAAAATAAGACCTCAGAAGCTAGATGTAAGCTTTGAGGTCTTTATTAATGTGAAGTACGTATTACTCAGTTATAGATAAAATGGAATACAATCGTTACTAAGAATACTTTTGTTGTTTATCCATTTTTCTTATTCTTCAACTGTAGTTGTAGTCGTTGTTTTTTTGGTAAAAGCAACTACAACAGCTATTAAAATGGCAGCAATTACAAAATAGACTAGTAGTGTTAACATGTTACTCCATGCTGCACTAGTATTATCTAACGAAATGATTGCTCTAAAGCTATCAATAGAGTAACGCATTGGTAAGAAGTTGCTTAACATACGTAAGCCTGAAGGAAGCATTTCGATTGGAAGACTAGAACCTGTTGTAGAAAGTTGGGAAACTAAAAAGACGGTTGCAAGGAAACGTCCAATATTGCCGGCAAGTGCCACTAAGAAGAAGACAATCGCTAAGAATGTAATGCTTGCTAGTATAGCAAATAAAATAAGAAGAATAGCGCTTCCAAAATTCAATTTAATGTAGAATAGAGCGAAAATACTCATAACTACTGCTTGAATTGTAGCGTACCCAGCCATTTTTGCAAATTGGCTAGAATACCAAGCAAACCCTGATACTTCAACATCTTCTGGTTTACGGATATTAAATAGTAAAGAAAGCGCTAACACACCAACGAATAACGCAAGAGATAAGATATATGGTGCATTGGCATAACTATATTTCGGATATTTATTAATGCTTTTTCCATCCGTTTGTACAGGAGATGCAAACATAGAGATGTTTTGATCATTTACTTTTAGACTGCTTGTTTTTTCTGCGCCACCTTTTAATCCAGTAGCTAACTCGTTACTTCCACTTTCAATCTGACCAAGCCCATCATCAACTTGTTTAACACCGTCACTTAGTGTTCCCCAACCAGTTTTAACAGTTTGGTTTCCGTCACTGATTTGACCTGCACCGTTATCAAGTTGTTGGATACCTGAAGTCAGTGTACTCCAATTATTTTTAACTTTAGAGTTTCCGTCTGCCACCTGATTAGCACCATTCGCAACTTGACTAGCACCATCAGCAAGTCTATTTGCACCATTCGCAACAAGATTAGTACCTGCATCTAATTTCGTAGCTCCAGCTACTAATTTATCCGCGCCTGCTGAAAGCTGTTTAGCACCACTACTGAACGTATTAACCCCACTGCCAAATTGACTAGCACCACTCTTTAATTGAGATGCACCAGCGTCTAATTTTCCTGTATTACTTGCAAGATCATTCGCACCAGCTGATAATTTTGCTGCTGCGTCAGTAAGTGGAGCAGCTGCATTTGCTAATTGACTAGCACCTTGAGCTAGCTTAGTTTGTCCTGCTACAAGCTCATTTAAGCCAGCTTGTAACGTTTTTGCTCCAGGAGAAGCTTGGGATAAACCACCAGCTACTGTATCAGCACCTGTTTTTAGAGCTTTGGATTTATTCTGTAAGTCATTTAAACCAGATGTGACAGTTTTACTACCATCTAATAATTTTTGGAAATCTGGACTATTTGCTAAGACGGGTCCTAGAACGGGATGCTTTAACAATTGTTCTAAACCAGCTGTTACTTGTCCAGAACCAGCAGCTAATTGAGCAGCGCCAGAATTTACAGCTCCGACTCCATCAGCAACCTGTTTGCTTCCCGGAGCTAGCTGATCTAACGCTTGAGAAAGAGTACCACTTCCACCTTGAGCTGATTTTAATCCATTAAGAATTTGATTAGCCCCTGCAGGAAGATCTTTTGCACCCGCTGATAATGCATTAACGCTTGTTGCTAAAGTAGTTGCTCCTGAAGAAAACGTTTTCGCTCCAGTTGCATAGGCTATTGCACCAGTAGCGAATGTATCTGCACCAACGGCTAAATTTTGACCACCAGTAGACAGTGTCTGGCTACCAACTGTCAAAGATTTTGTTCCTGTAGCTAACACTTTTGAACCAGCAGCTAATTCTTTCGTTCCATTAGCTAATTCTTTTGCACCAGATGCTAGTGATTTATTTCCTGTAGAGACTTCTTTTGCACCAGTAGCTACTTGTTGTGAACCAGTAGCTAGCCTATTAATATCTCCAGTACTCCCTTGTACTTTTGATAAAAGTGTGCCTGTTCCATCTTTTAATTGTTTTGCTCCATCTGCTAATTTAGCGATATCACCAGATTTGGAATCAAGTGAACTTAGAATTTGGCCAGTCCCAGCTTTTAGTTGAACGGAACCATCGTGAAGCTTAGCTGACCCTTCAGCACCATCTTCAAATCCTTTTGAAACATCTGCTAATTGTGTGAATAGAGTCTTAGCATATGTTTCTGTTACTTTATTAGCTAATTGCTCACGAACTTGATTGATTGCGCTATTTGTAACCTGAGCAGCCATATAGTGCAAGCCTTCATTTTGGGTATATTTCAATTGTGGAACCGTAGGATGATCGGTTAATACAGTTGTCACTTTTTCTGAAAAGTCTTTCGGAATTTCTACAACCATATAATAATCAAGATTGTCCATCCCTTTTTTGGCTTCTGCTGCACTAACAAAATCCCATCCTAAGGAATTACTTTCTTTTAGGGTTTTTACTAAATCTTCACCGACGTTAATCGGTTGATCACCTGACATAGCCCCAGCGTCTTCATTAACAACGGCGACGGGTAGGTTTGAAAGATTATCGTATGGTCCCCATGAAGGAGTAAGAATAATAGCTGCGTAAACAAGTGGTATAAGTAACGCTACAATAAGGGCAATAAACACTCCTCTCTTATTTCTTAGTCCGGCTATTGATGTAGCAAAACCATTCATATAAAACCTCCATTTAGTAAGATTTTAAGAATAGATGAATGGCTTCAGAATAAACTGAATGACCATTCAATTTATTCTTAATTCTATATATTCTAAAAATTAATAAAAATTCCTTCTTTTTTATCATTTTATTTTCTGTTTTATGACAAAATATTCTGCTTCGTTCATTTTTATCTATATATATAGTAAAAAAGGAACATAAGAGAATAGTATCATTTAGTTTGTCGAAATTATGAAAGCCTTTTAATAATTTACTGAAAACTAGAAAAAAACATTGACAAATGAAGTTGATAATCATTATCATTTAAAGTGTAAGTAATATTATCAATAGCTTTATATAAAAAAAGAACGACATCGCGAATGGCTATAGCTGTCATATTTTTTTGTGAGGTATTGAGAATGATTATCTCTGTCAGAAATAAACGTCAAGATAGAACATAGAGTTAGAAAGAGGATCCTTTATGAAGATAAGATATTTAATTGCAGCACTGATTGCCTTGTCATTTGCAAGCATTTTCATTGGAGTATCAAATATATCTCCACTAGATATATTTTCTTTAACGAAAGATCAGTGGGATATTTTAATAATTGGTCGCATACCTCGATTAGTCACGATTATTATTGCTGGTGTAAGTATGAGCATATGTGGACTGATTATGCAACAACTAACAAGAAATAAATTTGTTTCACCAACAACTGCTGGAACAATGGATTCAGCACGTTTAGGGATTCTAGTTAGTATGTTGTTATTTGCTTCTGCTACAATGCTGCAGAAGATGATCATATCTTTTATCTTCGCATTAATAGGTACATTCATCTTTATGAAGATTCTTGACAATATTAAGTTTAAAGATGCCATTTTTATTCCTCTTGTTGGCTTAATGTTTGGAGGAATTGTTGGCTCAATAACAACTTTTTTCGCTTATAAGCATGATTTAATTCAAACCATGTCAGCCTGGTTACAAGGAAGCTTTTCTGGTGTTATGAAGGGAAGTTATGAAATGATTTACATAAGTGTGCCATTAATGATTGTGGCATATTTATACGCAAATAAATTTACAGTAGCTGGTATGGGTGAAGATTTTGCTTTAAATTTAGGTTTAAGTTATAAGAAGGTAGTAAATATTGGTCTGGTTATTGTGGCAATGGTTACAGCAGTTGTTATTTTAACTGTAGGAAGTATCCCATTTCTAGGTCTTATCATTCCTAATATTGTGTCCATCTATCGTGGCGATCATTTGAAAAATAATCTTGCTCATACAGCGTTATTAGGAGCTGTATTTGTTTTAGCATGTGATATTTTTGGTCGAGTGATTATCTACCCGTATGAAATTCCAATTGGTCTCACTGTAGGTGTAATTGGAAGTGCGATCTTTGCTTACTTACTGTTGAGGAGAAAGGCTTATGAATGATAAAGCAAAAATTGGAATACTAGTAGCGATAGCAATTGGACTAATCAGTGTATTTATGTTTACAGATATAGGGAGATTTCCTGACTACGTATTGCCAAAAAGAGGTTTGAAGATTTTAGCCATTATCTTAACAGGCTCGTGTATAGCTTTTTCAACGGTAATCTTTCAAACCATTACAAACAATAGAATTCTAACCCCAAGTATCATAGGTCTAGATTCCTTATATATGCTAATTCAAACTGCATTAATATTTATTCTAGGATCTACTAGCCAAACAATTGTTAATAAGAATGTCAATTTTATTATTACGATTGTCATTATGATCTTGTTTATAGGTTTATTATATAAACTCCTATTTAAAAGAGAAGGAAGCAATTTATATTTTCTTCTTTTGATAGGATTAATTTTCGGAACACTGTTCTCTAGTATGTCGACTTTTCTTCAAGTATTAATCGATCCGAATGAGTATCAGTCTATTCAAGGAAAAATGTTTGCAAGCTTTAATAATGTGCAAACCGATTTGTTGAATTTGTCCATTATTGGCATTGTTGTTATTACGATATATGCATGGCGTTTTCTCAAGTATTTAGATGTTTTAGCACTTGGACGAGATCAAGCTATTAATCTAGGTGTAAATTATGATTATGTTGTTAGAAGGTTACTAGTAGTAGTAGCGGTACTTATATCGATAAGTACGGCACTCGTTGGGCCTATTACATTTTTAGGCTTGCTTGTTGTAAATGTGGCGTATCAAGTCATGCGTACATACAAACATTCATACATCATAATCTCTGCCATAATGATCAGTATTGTCTCGCTTGTTGGTGGACTATTATTAGTAGAAAGAGTGTTTACGTTCTCAACTACTTTAAGTGTCATCATCAATTTCGTTGGTGGAATTTATTTCATATACCTTCTATTAAAGGAGAATAAATCATGATTGAAGTTACGAATATTACAAAGTCATATGGAACAAAGAATGTTATTGATAATGTATCTGTGAGTATTCAAAAAGGAAAAATCACTTCCTTTATTGGTCCAAATGGAGCCGGAAAAAGTACTTTGTTATCTATGATTAGTCGTCTTATCGATAAAGATACAGGGGAGGTTATTGTAGAGGGTCAAAATATTTGCGGTATCAAAAGTAATGACCTAGCTCGCAAAATCGCGATTCTTAAACAATCTAATCATATTAATATTCGTCTAACTATTCGTGAGCTTGTTTCTTTTGGAAGATTTCCTTATTCTCAAGGTCGATTAAATAAAGAGGATTGGAAAAAGGTTGATGAAGCCATTTCGTATATGGAATTGACAGACCTACAAGATAAATTTTTGGACCAATTAAGCGGTGGACAAAGACAGAGAGCTTATATTGCGATGGTTATTGCTCAAGATACAGAATATATTTTGTTAGATGAACCATTGAACAATTTAGACATGAAACATTCTGTTCAAATTATGAAGATCCTACGAAGATTGGTTAACGAGTTAAATAAAACCATTATTATTGTTATCCATGATATCAATTTTGCTTCCGTTTATTCTGATTATATTGTGGCACTTAAGGATGGAAAGGTAGTTAAAGAAGGTCCTGCGGATGAGATTATTAATTCCGCCGTACTAAAAGATATTTATGATATGGATATTTCGATACAAAACATAAATTGTCAAAAAATATGCGTATATTTTGCGTAACTATAGGAGAGAAAGTAAAAATGAAATTAAAACAATCATTGTTAATGTTTGTATTAGCACTATTTGCAGTCGTTTTAGTAGCTTGTGGTAATAATGAAACGAAGAAGGAAGACGGTAAGTCTGGAGATACAAAAGAAGAAAAATCAGAAGTAGTTGTAAAGCATGAATATGGTGAAACACCTGTTCAAGTAAATCCGAAAAAAGTAGTTGTATTTGACTTTGGTTCTTTAGATACAATTGAAAAGTTAGGTGCTTCTGATTCAGTAGTGGCGGTTCCTAGAAAAAATGTTCCTGGTTATCTATCAGCTTTTGATAATGACAATGTAATCAATGCTGGCGGATTAAAAGAGCCAGATTTCGAAGCAATTAAAGAAGCGGAGCCAGATTTAATTATCATTTCTGGACGTCAAGCTGATTCGTACGATCAATTTAGCGAAATTGCTCCTACAATTTACATGGCTGTAGACGAAGCTGATTTTGTTAACTCATTTAAAAAGAACGTAACAACTTTAGGTGAAATCTTTGGAAAAGAAGATGTTGCAAAAACAGAACTTGAAGCAATCGATAAAGAAATTGCTGATGTAAAAGCAAAAGTATCAGCTGATAAAAAAGGTTTAATTGTACTATCAAGTGCGAAAGAATTAAGTGCTTATGGTCCGGGATCTCGCTTTGGGATTATCCATGATGTATTAGGAATTACTCCTGCTGATGAATCAATTAAAGTTTCTACACATGGTAATAATGTAACATCTGAGTATGTATTCGAGAAAAACCCTGATTATCTGTTTGTTATTGATCGCGACGTAGCGGTTGGTGAAAAATCAACATTAAAAGAAACGGTTCAAAATGAAATTATTGCGAAAACAAATGCTGCAAAAGAAGGAAAAATCATTCAGTTAAATCCGGAATATTGGTATTTATCAGGTGGCGGATTAATCTCTGTAGCTGAAATGGTAAAAGAAGTATCAGAAGGAATTGCTCAATAAGGTATAACCCTAATTAATGCTAGTTTTCATCATATATAGAGAGGCTACCCCCCTTTTCTATAAAAAGCCCATCAGCTCCCCCATAGTTGATGGGCTTTACTTGTTCTATTGTGTTATTTCGATTGATATGTCTTTGTATAAGGTTGTTTCGTAGAGATGGTTTCTAACAAGTTCGGTGAAAAAAACATAAAAAGGTCGATAGAAGCGGAAGGGACGAGATTTTTGTGGGCTAGGAGAGAGACTAACCAATTACTGTGTTCCTTGATACTCACCTGTCCCGTCCCACGCTTGTTCATAGACGAGAAAGTATGTGAAAACAACCTTCCCTAAAAATGTTAGAATGATATGTAAGCGTGTGAAAAAAGAAATTTTTATGAAATCGAAAGCTAAAAGGAATTGGTAATGTTTTTTTTATTGGAAAATGATATAAAACAAGGTAAAATCAATTACTGTAAAAGAAAACGAGAGAAAACTGATGGAGAAAGAGGTCAGTTGATAAATGAAAAAAGCAACCATTAAAGATGTAGCTCGTGAGAGTAAGTTTTCTATTGCAACTGTTTCAAGGGTTTTAAATGGTAAAGGTAATGTAAGTCCTGAAATTGCTTCAAAGGTATTGGAAGTGGCACAAAAATTACACTATACTCCAAATCAATTGGCGAAGGGTTTAAAAGAACAAAAAACAAATATTATTGGAGTTGTAGTACCTGATTTAGCAGATCCTTATTTTGTAAAAGTCATTCAGCTTTTGCAAAGAAAGTTGCAATTTGAGAATATACATGTACTTGTTACAGAGTCGGAGTACAACGCTAAAAAAGAACGAGAAATCTTACAACAGCTTGAGGCAAAGCGTGTAGATGCCATTGTCGTTGCTAGTACAGGAAATAATGAAAAATATTTAATGGATTTAGTTCTGAAAGGTATTACAGTTGTTCTATTTCATACGAAAATAAAAAATCTAGATATCGAAATTCCGCAAGTAATAGAGGATGAAGAAGAAATTGTGCGTGCATTAACGCATTCATTGATAAAGGATGGTCATCGTCATATAGCCGTGATAAATGGTACGAAGTCCTTTCCAAATGCCATTGAACGCTACATTGGTTATGTAAAAGCAATGTATACTGGTGGAGAGGTTTTGGATTCAGCGTATACATACGAAGGTAAGTATAGCGTAGAAAGTGGAAGAAAAGCAGTAAAACGATTTTTAGCATTACCTAAAAGACCTACTGCTATCGTATCGCTTCATCCGTACTTTACACAAGGGGCCATTGCGGAACTTCAAAAGCAGCAAATTCGAATACCGAGAGATGTTACGATTGCTTCTATTGGCAATGATTCATCACTTTTTTTGCTTGAAGATAAAGGGATTCAGCTTTACTCTTATGACGTTGCTCTTATTGTAGAAGAAATATTATTTTATTTAATTTAAGAAAAGAGAGTAACTTCTAAAGGTCGTTCATGATACGACCTTTAGAAGTTACTCTCTTTATTTTTTAGGAAGTAAGTATGTAAGGCACCGTTCTAAATCTTATTGAATAGTTTGTTAGTTTTTATAAACAATAATTTTGTTAGTTAAGTGACTCACTATAAATGTGTCTAAAATGTGAAATATTCAAGAAAACGTTTACTCGACTTTGTAAGTATTGTAAGATAACTTTAGTAAGTCAAATGAAAACGTTATCAAAAAACAATTGGAGGATGAAATATATGAATATCATGTTAGTTTGTTCAGCAGGTATGTCAACAAGTATGTTAGTAACTAAAATGGAGGCTGCTGCTAGTTCTCAAGGTATAGATGCAAAAATTTGGGCGATTCCTGAAGCTCAATTACAAGCAGATATTGATAAATGCGATGTTATTTTATTAGGACCTCAAGTTCGTTTCTTAAAATCAAAAATTGAAGCTGTAGCTGCTCCAAAAAATATTCCGGTTGAAGTAATTGATATGATGAATTACGGCGCAATGAACGGAGAAGCAGTGTTAAAGCAAGCTTTAAACATGAAGTAATTAGATAAGCTATACATTGTATAGCTTATCCTAATTAAGAAGTGAAGGAGTGAGAGCATGAATAAAATTATTCAGTTTTTAGAAAAATATTTTGTTCCCGTTGCTGGGAAAATTGGTAGCCAAAGACATTTAGTAGCTATCCGTGATGGATTCGTAGCAATTATGCCACTTATTATTTTAGGATCATTTGCTGTATTAATTAATGGTTTACCTTTTGAAGGATACCAAGATTTTATGGTTCGAGTATTTGGTGAAGGTTGGACTGATCTTGGAGGGAATATATGGAAAGGTTCCTTTGCTATCCTTTCTTTACTAGTTGGTATAGGTATTAGTTATAACTTAGCGAAATCATATGATGTAGATGGTTTATCAGCAGCATTAGTTGCTTTTGGTTCTCTTATTATTATGAGTCCTGTAACAGCTACTGAGGGCGGAGTAGATTTTGCTTGGACAGGCGCGCAAGGATTATTCGTAGCATTAATTGTATCTATCGTTTCGACAGAAATCTTCCGTTTCTTAATCCAGAAAAATTTCACAATTAAGATGCCTAAAGGAGTTCCGACGGCGGTAGCACGTTCGTTTGCAGCTTTACTTCCAGCGACTGTTGTATTTATCGTATTCGGAATGGCGTTCTTATTATTTACACATGCAGGAACATCGTTACACAAAATCATTTTTGATACAATTCAAGAGCCTTTACAAGGGCTATCAAATACACTACCATCAGCGATTATTGTTTCTTTATTAATTCACTTATTATGGTTCTTTGGATTACATGGTACAAACATTATTGGACCGATTATGGAAACAATTTACCTACCATCGTTAGAAACAAATATGGCAGCGTTTAAAGATGGAGTATCTGCATTTAGTGATCAATTAGCAGTAGTAACAAAACCTTTCTTCGATGTATATGTACACTTAGGGGGAGCTGGTGCAACATTAGCATTAATTGTAGCTATTTTCTTAGTAGCAAAAAGTGCTCAATATAGAAGTATCGGGAAAATTACAGCGCCTGCGGGTGTGTTTAACATTAATGAACCAGTATTATTTGGTGTTCCGATTGTATTGAACCCAATTTTACTAATTCCATTCGTGTTAATTCCAATCGTATTAACTTGTACGTCATTCTTTGCTATATCAATGGGACTTGTTCCGAAAACAGTAGCATTGGTTCCGTGGTCTATGCCACCAATTTTCAGTGGTTATTTAGCATCAGGTGGAGCATGGCAAGGTGTTGCACTACAAATATTTAACTTCTTATTAGCTGTGGCAATTTATATTCCGTTTATTAAAGTACAAGATATTCAAGCTATAAAAGCAGAAAACGGAGAACAGTAGAAGTACTGTAGGAGGATCATTATGGAAACAATCATTATGGGAATTATTCTAAACGCTGGGAACGCTAGAAGTACAGCGATGGAAGCTCTTAAAGAAGCTAAACAAGGTAACTTTGAATTAGCTGAAAAATATATTGAAGAAGCTACACAAGCACTTGGTGAAGCACATAAATCACAAACTGCTTTAATTCAAGGGGAAGCTCGTGGAGAAAAATCAGAAATCTCTATCTTACTAATTCACGCTCAGGATCACTTAATGACAGCAATGACATTAAAAGATTTAGCAGGCGAAATGGTAGAATTATACAAAAGAATTGGTTAATATGTAACTGTAAGGGGCTTTCCTAAAAAGCGATTTTCAATCACTTTTTGGGACGCCCCTACGCTTTATCTTAATTCATTTTTATAACACTTTGTTTACAAATGCATTCTTACTTTGTGAAAAAAGCTGATGTTACACATTAAGGTGCTATATTATATTTTTCCTCAAAGAAGAATATGAAGGTGCGTTAAAAATGGAAGAGGGAATCCGACAAAAATTTGATGTATAGAAAGCCGCTTTCTAAATAATGTAACGGTAGTACCTGCCCATTAATTTGATTAAGAGATTAATATTTGAGGTGTAGGAAATGAGAAAATTAGGTATTTCAATTTACCCAGAACATAGTACAAGAGAAAAAGACAAAGAGTATATTTCATTAGCAGCTAAATATGGTTTTAAACGTATTTTTACATGTTTATTATCTGTTCAAGGAAGTAAAGAAGCCATTATTGAGGAGTTCACAGATATTATTACACATGCTCGTAATGAAGGTATGGAAGTCATTTTAGATGTCGCGCCACACGTTTTCCCTACTTTAGGGGCATCATACGATAATTTAGAAGTGTTTGCTCAAATGGGTGCAACAGGAATCCGTTTAGATGAAGGATTTGGTGGACAGAAAGAAGCGTTAATGACACATAATCCGTATGGCTTGAAAATTGAAATTAACATTAGTAACGGTACAAAATATTTAGAGCAAATTTTAAGTTACGGTCCAAACCGTGATACTCTAGTTGGATGTCATAACTTCTATCCTCAAGAATATACTGGTCTTTCTTATAAGCATTTTGTTGAAACATCAGAACTCTTTAGAAAGCACAATATCCGTGTGGCTGCGTTTGTATCTTCTAAGGCTGCAACTTATGGTCCGTGGCCAGTGAGTGATGGTTTATGCACGTTAGAACAGCATCGTACTTTACCAATTGTAACTCAAGCGAAACATTTATTTGCAACGGATTTAGTAGATGATGTGATTATTGGAAATGCTTATGCTTCAGAAGAAGAATTAGCAGCTTTAAGTAAATTAAATCCAAATAAGCTATCTTTCCGTGTGAACATGAACAAAGAAGCTTCTGATCTAGAGAAGCTAATTGTGGAAAAGGAAATACATTTCAACCGCGGTGATGTGTCTGAATATCTTATTCGTTCTACACAAAGTCGTGTGAAGTATAAGACAGAAGCATTTCCAAAACACAATAATTATGATATTCAAAAAGGCGATGTATTGATGGGTAATAATGATTTCGGACAATACAAAGGAGAACTTCAAATCGCACGCCTTCCGATGAAAAATGATGGACGTAAAAACGTAATTGGAAGAATTGTTGAGGAGGAAGTATTCCTTTTAGACTATATTAAGCCTTGGGACTACTTTGAAATGGTTATCGAAAAATAAAATGAAATGCAATACAAAAAGCCTTCCGTAAAAAATGGAAGGCTTTTTGTTGAGGAAAGCGTGTATAAGTACTTGTTCTATAGCTAAAGGTCACTATTACAGTACCCATGAGTTTTGTTGAAAGCTTAATGCTTTTTGTTGTTCCACTAACTTATGACGTTGGGATCGTTGTTAATCTGAAATTCCCAAATTTTGATTGGACTAATGAGGTTACCGATACGATAAAGCAAAGTGCAGCATTTTTGATTGTGATTTTTGCAGGCTTGTTTAGTATTGTCGTTCTCGTTGCAATCATGTTTGCAGGTCTAATATCAATCAGACAATTTTTATGGGATGCTGGAGTATGGTGTTAATGCTACTCTGCATGGTTATGTATAGGTATATGAAAATGAAGGGTGAACGTGTTTTTAAGGCTAGTTAAATGACTCATTTTCCAATTATTGTTTGACGAAAGGAATAATACATGTTACATTAATCACATATTATAAAAAGGTGTGGTGAAGTATGTCGGGAGTAGGTATCAACTAAATTTTAGTTGAATAAGGATTTTAATTTCTGGATTTATTCCAGTTTATTAAGAATGCCTTTTTTCAATAATGTTTACCAACATTGTTGAATACCTACTATAAGACTGCTTCCTTTTCCATATATTCGTTTAACATGTAGAATGTTAAGGCGTAAAGCATGGTGGGATTTGTCCTACCATGCTTTTTGTTCAAAGGGTTTCTAGTACCCTTATTCATTTTGTGTGGGAAGGCGATATTGTGCCTTAGTTTATGTTACAAGGCTTATGCCCGCAGGAGCTTTCTATCCAATTATGCTAATTGGTATGGTAGGAAAGGCTTTTGCGGGCTATTTTATTATCTAAATCCCATGTTGAGTTTCTTGTGGTTCTAGACGTTTATTAAATGAAGTCTAAGTGATCTTAGATTATACGGTGCTAAAGGGAAGCTTGTACAATTCAGAAATGAGGAAAATAAAAATGAATACTATGACTTTTGATAAATTACAATATAACGAATTAAAAGAGAAAGTAAAAAGCTATTGTGTTAGTGGCTTAGGGAAAGCATTAATTGATAAGTTACAGCCAAGTTCTAATATAAAAGTAGTGAAAAATCGTTTGAAAGAGACGAGTGAAGCTAGGAAGTTATTAGATGCTGAAAAGCATTTGCCATTAACGGGCATATCTAATATAGCAAGTCATATTGAAAAGTTAGAAAAAGGTATGGTTTTAACACCAATAGAATTAACAGCTGTATCTGATTTTTTGAGAGGTTGTAGGAGAATTAAAAAGTTTATGGCTGATAAAGAATTTTTTGCTCCTGTACTTCATTCGTATGCCTTTTCTATGACTGAATTTCGCGATATTGAAGAGAGTATATTATTTGCTATCAAAGGCAGTCGAGTAGATTCAAATGCTAGCAGAGAACTAAAACGTATCCGGAATCAAATGGCTAAAACAGAAGAAAAAATTGAAGAACGACTTAATAAGTTTTTGAAAAGCGGTGCGAATAAAGAGTTCATTCAAGAATTCTATATTAGTAAGAAAGATGATCGTTTTACGATTCCAATTAAGGCTTCTTTTAAAAATCAAGTAGCAGGAACTATTGTTGAAATATCCTCAAAAGGTTCAACTGTGTTTATGGAACCGGCTGCTGTTTCAAAACTTAATGTAGAACTAGCTTGTTTGAAATCAGAGGAATCCGTTGAAGAATATCAAATACTGGCTACCTTATCAGGCACTATTTATGAGGCGATTCATGCAATTCGAATTAATATCGAATGTATTAGCCAATACGATATGATTTTTGCTAAAGCCAAATATAGTAAGAGTACAGATGGTATGGAACCAAAACTAAATAATCATGGCTTTATTAAATTAGTAGACAGTAAGCATCCATTATTAGAAGGAGATATTGTTCCACTTGATTTTGAGATTGGTCAAGATTATCGAAGTTTAATCATTACGGGACCGAATGCTGGTGGAAAAACAGTTGTTCTAAAGACAATTGGAATTCTAACATTAGCAGTTATGTCTGGTCTTCATATTATTGCTAAAGAAGGAACAGAAATCGCGATTTTCGATAATGTATTTGTTGATATTGGCGATAACCAAAGCTTAGAAAATGCATTAAGCACATTTTCTTCCCATATGAAGAATATTTCTGAGATTATGAGAGCCTCTAATAATAATACGCTTCTATTGTTCGATGAGATTGGAAGTGGCACAGAGCCGAATGAAGGTGCTGCGTTAGCGATTGCGATACTAGAAGAATTTTACCATATGGGATGTATAACAATTGCTACTACCCATTATGGTGAAATAAAACGATATTCTGAAATGCATGATGACTTCATGAACGCTGCAATGTTATTTAATAGCGAGGCACTACAGCCTATGTATAAGCTTCTAATCGGTAAATCTGGAGATAGTAACGCCCTTTGGATCTCTCGAAGAATGAATATACGTGAACATGTATTAAAGAGAGCGGAATTATATATTGAGAATAAGGCATATAACTTTGATACTGTGAAAGAAAATAAAATAAAAAAACCTACAGTGGAGGCAATTCTTCCGGAAGTGCATTACAATTATGAAATAGGTGATAGAGTGAAACTTTTGGAAGAAAATGATTATGCCATCGTATATAAGCCGTTAGATAAATATAATAATGTTGTCTTATTTTATAAAAATGAAATGATAGAAGTGAATGTGAAGCGAATTCAACTTGATATTAAGGCAACTCAATTATATCCAGAAGGTTATGATTTAAATATACTGTTTACAAGCTTTCAAGAGAGAAAGTTACAGCATGATTTGGAAAGAGGATCAAAAAAAGCACTTAGAAAAGTACAAAAAGAGATTAGAAAGAGAAGAGAAGAATAAAAAAGCGTTTATTTAAATAAGAAAAAACTCGTCTTGTTACATTTCAAGACAAGTTTTTTATGTTTTTTAAGCGCATAACCGAGGCGCTTCCGCTTTTCTTATAAGATTAGAAATATAATTTGGGACCAAGACAAATGTCTGCCTTGCTCGGCTATAAGCCATTCCTTTTTGATTCCATATCATGGAATGGAAGGTTAAATGGATTTACCTTTTCACTGAGATAATGATTATACTAAAAAGGATTGGTAACGGTTTTTCTTATTGTCGCTTAAGTTGATTATAGAAACGATAACGATCAGCTCGAAAAGATGATTTGACATATTCAATCGGTGTTCGATCTTCTAAATAAGTAACCTGTATGATTTTTAATACGGGGCTACCTTTTTTTATATGCAAATGCTTAGCATCATAATCACTAGCGGCAACTGCTTCAAGTTCTTGATCGGCAACATCAATTTTAAGCGAAAATTTTTCTTCAATGAACTGATAAATAGAGTCTTTAGCTAGTTCCTTAGTTAATCCTTCAATTAGATGTAATGGCATATAGGCTGTTTCGATAGCCATTGGTACGTCATCAGCTAATCGAATTCTTTCAATTTGTAATACAGGTTTTTCAACATCAATCTCCAGTTTTTGAGAAACAGAAGGGCTAGCAGGAACAACTTCGTAAGATAGAATTTCACTACTAGGTGTCAATCCTCTTTCAATCATATCCTCTGAAAAGCTTGTTAAACCTTGCATTACCCGTTCAACCTTTCGCTCACTAACAAATGTACCTGTACCTTTCTTTCGATAAAGTAATCCATCATTTACAAGGTTTGTTAATGCTTGTCGAACTGTCATTCGGCTTATTTGATATTGTTCCGTAAATTCACGTTCAGAAGGAATAGCTTGATTAGGTTGTAGCTGACCCGAATCAATTTGTTGTTTAATTAGCTCTTCAAGCTGGTGATAAATTGGAACAGGTGACTTTTTATCAATCATTTTTCTACAGCTCCTTGAACGGACACTTAGATTAATTGTAAAGCATCCTGGTCGGCAATAATTGTTACTTTATTGTGTAAACGTAGAGCTGATGCTGGGAATTCCTCTGAGATTTCACCGTAAATAAGACGTTTGATAGCTTCTGCTTTTGAAGCACCAGATGCTAATAAGATAATTTCCTTACTGTCCATAATACTTTGAATTCCCATAGTAATGGCCTCAGTAGGTACCTCATCAATGCTGTTGAAATAACGAGCATTTGCTTCACGAGTTCTTTCAGCAAGCTTGATTGTATGTGTTTTGCTTTTGAAAGAAGTACCAGGTTCGTTGAAACCGATGTGTCCATTATGGCCGATTCCTAGAATTTGTAGATCTACTCCACCGATGTCATGGATGTATTTTTCATAACGAGCTGCTTCTTCTTCCATATTAGTTGCTGTACCATCAGGAACGTTCGTGTTATTTAAGTCTACATCAATATAGTTAAACAATTTTTCTCTCATGAAAGTAAAATAACTGTTTTTATCCTCTTTGTCTAGTCCAACATATTCATCTAAATTCACAGTTTTTACTTCTTTATAAGAAGTTCCATTGGTTTTATGATCTTCAATTAATGTTTTGTAAAGTCCTTCAGGAGTACTACCTGTTGCTAAACCTAAAATAGCATTTGGTTTTCTTTCCACTAAACCGATAATTCTTTTTGCAGCAATACGGCTCATTTCTTCGTAGTTTTCTGCACGAATAATTTCAAATATCATTGTATTCACCTTTTTAGAAGAGTTTATTTCTTGTATTGTCATTATTTATCATCCTTTTTATATGCTAGTTCACCACGACAAATTGTCATTTCAATATCTAAATCATTGTTTAAGACTACAATATCAGCATCTTTTCCGATTTCGATGCTTCCTTTTGTATCGAACATTCTTATTTGTTTTGCAGGGTTGATTGAGGCAAGTTTCATCAAATCATGTAATGTAAGATCAGTAAATTTCAACATGTTTCTAACGGAATCAATCATTTTTAGGGTACTTCCCGCAAGAGTTCCATCCTCAAGTGTTGCCTTTCCATCTCCAACAATTACAGGTTGTCCGCCTAATTCATAACGTCCATTTTTTAGGCATTTGGCACGCATCGCATCAGTAATTAATAATGCACCGTCCGTACCTTTTGCTTTGATTGCTAAGCGAATCATTTCTGGACAAATGTGAATGCCATCTGAAATTAGTTCTACTTTTAATTCATCAAATAATAAAGCAGCTCCAGCTGTTCCAGGCTCGCGATGATGTAGACCGCGCATGCCATTATATAAATGGGTTATTTGTGTTGCACCTGCACTAACTGCATCTTTAACTTCAGCGTAAGCAGAATCGGTATGTCCGATAGAAGCAGTAACGTTGTTTTCTGCTAAATACTGAATAAATTCCATTCCATTTGGCATTTCAGGAGCGACAGTTACTAATTTAATTGTTCCGTCTGCCTCTTTTTGCCACTCTTTAAAGACTTCTACATTAGGATCGATAATGTATTCTGCAGGTTGCGCACCTTTTTTGCTCGGATTAATGAAAGGTCCTTCAAGATGAACGCCAACTACCTCTGCTAATCCGGTTTGATCGTGTTCTTTTTGATATGATGCAGCATTTTGTAATGCTTTAACAATGTTACCTGGTGCTTGAGTCATTGTAGTGGCAAGAAAGCTGGTTGTTCCTTCTTGTGGAAGATGAACAGCCATTGTATGAAGTGCTTCTGGTGTTGCATCCATAGTATCCGCTCCACCGGCACCATGAATGTGGACGTCGATAAATCCAGGTATGACCTTTGATCCATTTGCTAAAGAGATAATCTTAGCGTCGGAAAATGAGTTTGGTTGAAGTGAATCAGCGGCACCAATTTCGGTAATCTTTCCATCTGAAAGAAGAACATATCCGTTTGAAATAATTTCATTTTCTAAATAAATGTCTGCATTTTTTAATAAGATGCTTGAAGATACTTTTGTCATGGTGATCCCCCTCAAATTAAGTACATATTTATATTGCATGAATGGAATATTTATAGTCCTTATCTTGATTTTATCAATATATACATCTAGTTGTCTATACCAATTATATCGGAATTTTATGGGAATAACTTATTAGATTTTATCATTAGTGGATTTGTATTATAAGGTTTTTTCATATGTACTAGTAGTATGAACCTTTCATATAAAAAGTTATGTTGTTACATTTACCCATTCATTTAAAAGAATGTTTGTTTAAGAATGGGCTGTGTTAAAATTCTTTGGTATTATTGCCTCAAAACGATTGCTTCGTGCCTTACACCAAGGAGGTGCACTGTTCGTCTTGCAGAAAGTGACATCTTGGAGTGGAATTGAATCTATATTTACTATTTGTTAAAAGGCAACAAAGCATGTCAAAACAGTTATTAAAAAAAGAAAAAATATCCAATAATAGGAAGCGTTTTGGGTCGAATATCTTAGAGATATGTAATGGGAATATACTTGTGAAATCCATTTGAAATTTGATTCAAAAATATATGAGGAAAATGAAAAAATATTATTGAAGTTTTGTTAAATTCTTGTATAATAACTAGTTGTAAAAGTAAACTCCGAGTTACGTAATAATAAACAATAGTTACTAGAAGTTTACTAACTTTAAACACGATTGAGGTTATACAATCATGCAAATCGGAAGAAAAATAAAAAATCTACGATTAAAAAAAGGCTTAACACAAGAAGAATTAGGTGAGAGGACAGATTTAAGTAAAGGCTACATATCTCAGTTGGAGCGCGATTTGAGTTCACCTTCCATCGAAACATTTTTTAGCTTACTTGAAGTATTAGGCTGTTCACCTAAAGATTTCTTTAATGAGGAAGATCATATACAGAAAGTGGTATATGGAGAAGAAGATCAAACATGCTATGAAGATGAAGAAAGAGGCTATCACATTCAATGGTTAGTTCCTGAAAGCAACGAAAAGGAAATGGAGCCAATCATTTTAACGTTTAGTGAAGAAGGCGAGTTTAAAGTTTTTGAGCCTTCGTTATCTGAGACGTTTGGTTTTGTATTAGAAGGGAAAGTTAAAGTAAACCTAGGAAAAAGTGAATACTATGCAAAAGCTGGTGAAGCTATTTACTTTCACGCATCTGATCAGCATCAAATTGTTAATGCATCCTCAGGTAAAACACAATTATTGCTAGTAGCTACAGATTCTTATTTATAGTATGAGCGTGTACAATTTTCTAGAATGACTATGGATTTTAGTTGTGCCTTTTGGGTGCAAGCAAAGAACGAACTTTTAGCCAGCGCGATTGCTACTTGAGGCTAAAAGGTTGTGGGTCACTAAGATGGTTTTGCACTAGCGCTTTTCTTATAAAAAATAACGAAGTAGTTTAGGGGAATATACAGAAAAGGAGACCGATAATGACAGAAAAAACTATTATTCGATTTAATGGCGTTACGAAACAATACGATGATGATCCACCTGTTTTAAATAACGTTAGCTTTGAAATTGAAAGAGGTAAATTTTATACACTATTAGGACCTTCAGGTTGTGGGAAAACAACAATCTTACGTCTTATTGCAGGCTTTATTGGGCCTTCAAAAGGTGAAATATATTTTAATGGTAAGCTTGTGAATAATATACCGGCAAACCGTCGTCAAGTAAATACTGTTTTTCAAGATTATGCATTATTTCCTCATTTAAACGTATTTGAAAACGTTGCATTTGGTTTACGAATTAAAAAAATGAAAAATAATGTCATTGATCAAAAAGTTCGCGAAGCATTGAAATTCGTAAACCTTGAAGGGTACGAAAATCGTGAAATTAGTGAGATGTCTGGTGGTCAGCGTCAACGTGTTGCTATTGCTAGAGCGATTGTAAATGAACCAGAGGTTATCCTGTTAGATGAACCTTTATCAGCTCTAGATTTAAAACTACGTACAGAAATGCAATATGAACTAAGAGAATTACAACGTCGTCTCGGTATTACATTTATCTTTGTTACACACGATCAAGAAGAAGCACTTGCGATGAGTGATGAAATTTTTGTTCTAAATCGAGGTAACATTGAGCAGAGTGGTACACCGATTGATATTTATGATGAGCCAATAAATCGTTTCGTTGCAGATTTTATTGGAGAGTCGAATATAGTTAAAGGCAAAATGATAGAAGATTATTTAGTTGAATTTACTGGTAAACAGTTTGAATGTGTCGATGCTGGTTTAAAACCTAATGCGGCGATTGAAATTGTAATTAGACCAGAAGATTTAGAAATCACATCTCCTGAACAAGGTAAATTACAAGTAAGAGTAGATACTCAATTATTCCGTGGTGTTCATTACGAAATTTCCTGCTATGACCAAGATGGTAACGAATGGCTCGTACATTCAACGAAAAAGGCTACTGTAGGTGAACAAATAGGCTTGTATTTTGATCCTGAATCCATCCATGTTATGGTGCCAGGTGAAACAGAAGAAGAGTTTGATGCGCGCTTAGAGGCGTATGAAGAGGCAGAACATGAAGAGTAATCGAGTACTATATGCTATTCCATATTATTTATGGATGTTATTATTCGTAGTTGCACCGATTTTACTTGTTGTCTACTTTTCGTTTTTTAATATTGAAGGAGATTTTTCCTTCGTTAATTACCAAAAGTTCTTTACACCTGTTTATTTGAAAATGACTTTGAGTTCGTTTTGGTATGCTTTTTTAATTACAGCATTTGCACTTTTAGTTGCATATCCAACTGCATATCTTTTAACGAAAACGAAGCATAAGCAATTATGGTTATTGCTTATTATTTTGCCTTCATGGATTAACCTTTTATTAAAAGCGTATGCGTTTATGGGGATTTTCGGAACATACGGACCAATTAACGCCTTTTTAGAGGTAATTGGATTAGGGGAAAAACAAATATTATTCACAGACTTTAGCTTTGTGTTTGTATCAGTATATATTTTCATTCCTTTTATGATATTACCGATATTCAATGCGCTTGAAAAATTAAATCCTTCGTTAGTTTATGCATCGAATGATTTAGGTGCTTCCAATTGGGTAACGTTTAAGCGAGTTATCTTTCCTTTAACAATTGATGGTGTTAAAGCTGGGTGCCAAGCGGTTTTCATTCCTGCATTGTCACTGTTTATGCTTACGCGATTAATTGCCGGAAACCGTGTTATAACACTTGGTACAGCTATTGAGCAGCATTTCCTTATTACACAAGATTGGGGAATGGGTTCAACGATTGCGGTATTTTTAATCATAACAATGTTTATCATTATGGCTCTTACAAGAAATCGAAAGCGAGGTATGAAGCATGAGAAAAAATAACAAGCTTTCGAGACTGTATTTAGCTATTGTATTTATAATTTTATATGCGCCTATATTTTATCTTGTGTTTTATTCCTTCAATAGCGGTGGAAACATGTCAGGATTTGAAGGATTTACATTAGATTACTATAAAGAAGTACTTCAAGATACACGTTTATTAATTATAGTGTTAAATACGCTTGTTATTGCTTTATTGTCAGCAGCAATTGCGACGATTATCGGTTTGTTAGGTGCTCTGTCCATTATGTATGTGAAAAATTCTAAAGCAAAAAATACAATGCTATCTTTAAACAATGTGTTAATCGTAAGTCCTGATGTAATTATTGGTGCTTCTTTTTTAATTCTATTTACGATAATTGGAATTAAACTTGGGTTTACTTCTGTACTTCTTTCTCATATTGCATTTAGTATCCCAATTGTTGTTATTATGATATTGCCAAAGCTACAAGAGATGAGTCCAACATTAATAGATGCGGCACTTGATCTAGGTGCAAGTAAGTGGAACGTGCTAACAAAAGTTGTGATTCCATATATCACTCCTGGTATATTTGCAGGATTTTTTATGGCTTTAACTTATTCTTTAGATGATTTTGCTGTAACATTTTTCGTAACGGGTAATGGATTCTCTACTTTATCAGTAGAAATTTATTCATTGGCACGCCGAGGAATATCTCTACAAATTAATGCATTATCTACTCTGATCTTCTTATTCACGATCGTATTAGTAATAGGCTATTACTTCATTAATCAGCGCAATAGTCGTCCGAAAGGAGCTGGAATAAGAAAATGAGTAAGATAACGAAAGTATTTATAGCTGTTTTTGTTGTTTCTTTTGGCTTATTATTTTGGATTTCAGAATTGAATGCGTCCGAAGGTTACTCTGGTGGTAACACAATCTCCGTTTATAACTGGGGAGATTACATTGATACGGATTTAATTAAAAAATTCGAAAAGGAAACAGGATATAAAGTGGTCTATCAAACCTTTGATTCGAACGAAGCTATGATTGCTAAGTTAGATCAAGGTGGCACTGTATTTGATATTGCTATACCTTCTGAATATGCGATATCAAAAATGAAAGAGGAAAATTTGTTAACACCATTGGACCATAGTAAAATTCCGAACTTAAAAAACATTGATAGTCGTTTTATGAATTTACCATTTGATCCGGAAAATAAGTACTCTGTCCCATATTTTTGGGGGACTGTAGGTATTGTTTACAACAAAAAAATGTTGAATGGTAAAACAATTACAGGCTGGAATGATTTATGGGATCCTGACTTAAAAAATGAAATATTATTAGTCGATGGTGCCCGTGAAGTAATCGGAATGGGATTAAATACACTTGGTTATTCATTAAACAGTCATAATAAAAAAGAGCTAGTAGAAGCAAAAGAAAAACTTGATAAACTAGTTCCAAATATTAAAGCAATCGTTGGTGATGAGATTAAGATGCTTATGGCTAATGAAGAAGGATCTGTTGGAGTAGTATGGTCCGGTGATGCAAGTGAAATTATGAGTGAAAATGAAAATCTAGATTATGTAGTACCAAAAGAAGGTTCTAACCTTTGGTTCGATAATATTGTTATTCCGAAATCAGCAAAGAACATAGAAGGGGCACATGCTTTCATCAATTTCATGCTTGACCCGGAAAATGGTGCTCAAAATACGGACTACGTTGGTTATTCAACTCCAAATGAAGAAGCACTTAAGTTATTAGATAAGGAAGTTAGAGAAGATAAACGTTTCTATCCTGATTCTTCATTAACGGATAAATTAGAAGTTTACGAAAATCTTGGGAAGAAAATGCAGGCATATTATAGTGAACTATTCCTAGAATTTAAGATGCACAGTAAATAAGGTTGCCTCAAAAGCGATTTTTAGTCGCTTTTGAGCGGCCTTTTTGTATGTTACGGAATTTATATTTTGTGGACTACTTATTGCCGAATATGTAGTATTTTAGTTTCAACGCCTGCTCCTTAGGGCCATAAGCCAATCCGAATAATAACATTCTAGTCGGAATCGACTTATGTTGGTCAAGGCGCTTGTGCTTTTGTTCTTTGGTGTTTTAGGAAAGAATCAAATGGATCATTACTTTTAGATTGAAGGGAAGATTCGTTATTGAAATTTCAATAATCTAGACAGACTTTCCTGAGAAGGTATAAACGCTGATATGTATATTTTCACATCATATAGACAAAATAGTTATAATAAATACACTATTGACGTTTTGGAGTTATCGTAATATAATTTCGAGTATTATTAAAAATAGTAAGTATGGGCAAAGAAGAGAACATATTAAGCCGGTCTCCCTGTTATTAGAGAATCAGTGGTTGGTGAAAACTGATACAAAGATTAGGTGAATTTCATTCTTGGAGCTCTCTTTATGTTGCATCCTAGGCTCGCGGCATAAAGACGGAAAAAACCGTTATTTTTTTGAAGTGGGAAACAAGTATGACGTTTCCAATTAGGGTGGTACCGCGTGATAAGCCACGTCCCTATCGTTTTGATAGAGATGTGGCTTTTTTTGTTTGACAAAAGTATAAAAGAAAAGCCACTGTGCTTATGTTAAATGAAGTATAACTATACAACATAGATAGGAATGATCGTATGAAGAAACAAGCACAATGGTCGTCAAAGCTCGGCTTTATATTAGCTGCTGCTGGCTCGGCTATAGGTATAGGAGCTATTTGGAAGCTACCTTATGTTACAGGAACAAGTGGTGGAGGAGCATTTTTCTTTCTATTTATATTATTTTCCTTGCTTATAGGATTTCCGCTTCTTTTAGCTGAATTTGTTATTGGTAAAAGTACACAAAAAGAAGCAATCAGTGCGTATCGAACAATAGCTCCAAACACGAAATGGCATTGGATCGGTAAACTAGGTGTTGTAACATGCTTTTTATTGCTATCCTTTTATAGTGTAATTGGTGGATGGATAGTTATCTATCTCGTAAAAGGATTATTTGGAGGAGTAGTAGAGAACTCAGCCAACTATAGTGAGTTATTCAATAGCACAATTAGTAGTCCTGTCTTAACAATAGTAGCTCAAGGAGCATTTTTGGCAATTACTATTTTCGTAGTTGCTAAAGGGATACAAGAAGGTATTGAAAAAGCATCAAAAATATTGATGCCTGCCTTGTTTATCTTATTTATTGTCCTTATCGTTCGTTCTTTAACGTTGGATCATGCGACGGATGGCGTGAAATTCTTCTTAGCGCCAGACTTTTCACATATAAAATCAGAGAGCGTTTTATTCGCACTTGGGCAATCGTTTTTCTCTTTAAGTGTAGGGGTGTCTGTAATGGTAACATACAGTTCCTATTTACCGAGAAAATCTAATCTAATTCAACCTGCTATCTCAATTGTTTCAATGAATTTAATCATTGCGTTATTGGCTGGTCTAGCAATATTCCCAGCAGTATTTTCCTTTGGATTAGAACCAGCAGAAGGACCAGGATTATTATTCGTCGTTTTACCAACTGTATTTGATCAAATTGTTTTTGGTGAATTTTTCTTATTATGTTTCCTTGCTTTATTCTTATTTGCGACTTTAACATCTGCCTTTTCAATTTTAGAAATCATTGTTGCTTCATTAGTAAAAGGAAAAGAGAAACAAAGACCTAAATATGCAGTGATTGTGGGAATGTTAATATTCGTTGTGGGAGTTCCATCTGCTTTATCATATAGTATTTTGAGTGATGTAACGATATTTTCAAAAAGTATTTTTGATGCCGCGGATTATTTAGTTAGTAACATTCTTATGCCGTTAGGTGCATTTTTAATTTCTATTTTCGTACCTCTTAAAATGAAAAAGAATATTTTACAGGCAGAGTTATTAGAGCAATCGAAATGGGGTAAGAAAGCTTTTAATGTATGGTTCTATATAATGAGATACATTATTCCTATAGTGATTATTGTCGTATTTTTAGATACGATTGGTTTATTTTAATGATAAATGCTGAATGAAAAATCCTCTTTTCATTCAGCGTTTTTTTGAAGATAATAGTTGCGTAAAGTACATTTGGGGGATTGGAAAAAGTAACAGCACACATGGAAGTATAATAAATGAAAAAGAATTGTGAAAAAAATGTATATTAAATATAAAGAATGTTAGTAATTAGTAAACATTTGAGTTGTTTTAGTATAAAATAAAATTTGAGTCACTTTTTGTAGAAGACAATCTAAAGGTGCTAATAATTAATTGGAGGAAAGAAAATGATCTTCCGTGTTCAACCTTTGAAAGGAATCTTTAGACCAGTTAACTATCGTTATCAGTTATCAGAAGCAGAAGCGTTTAAAGGTTATAAAAGATACATAGCGTTCTTTTTTTTATTGAGCATTTGTGTGTATGGTATAAGCGCTGCATTTGGTATTGGAACAGAATCTTTGTCTAAGGAAATGACGAGTTTAAGTAGTGAAGAATTTGAAACGAGAAAGCAATTATTCTTTTTAGGTAGATTGCTACTAGGTATGATTATACCAGCTATTTTTTTGTTTTTAAGCTCGCTATATTATTGGAGCTTTGTAAACATTTCCTTTCAACAACTTGTTATCGTTCAAATGTCTGTCTTTTGTGTATTTTTATTGGAAAAAATCATTCAAATACCTTTATTTCTTCTTTTGCATATTGATGAAGCATCGAACCCATTTTCGCTTGGTGTAATCGTTCAATATATAACGAATAAAGAATTAATTGTTGATTTTTTTAGTCAAATTACTATATTTCAAATGTTAATGATTACGATAGTTGTACATTATTTGAATCATTTAACGGAAAAAAGTAAAAAAGTAATTCTGTCTATTGTTCTTGGATTTTTTATTTTTTGTTGGTTAATAGCAAGTTTACTATCTTATATAAAAATCGGAGTCTTTTTTTAAGGAGGAAGGAGAAGCTTGAAAAAGTGGAAAATATATACCATTGTAGCTATTGTCATCGCCTTTGTTGGCTGTAATCTTTTTCTCCTCATTAAAGAAGATAGTAAAGCAAACAAAACTGCCTACATAGCCGATTGGACAAGTGTAAAAAATGATGATGTAAAAAAGACATTTAAAACGGAAGGCGTCGTAAAACCAGAAGAAGAGCATTCCTTTTTCTATGATGAGAACCAAGGTCCATTTGCTTCATTTCAAGTAAAAGAAGGGGATATGGTTTCTGTAGGTACAGCATTATTTACATATGGTTCTAAGGCGTTAGAGGAAGAGAAAGCTGATATTGAGGCGGAAATAACCCAAATCAAAAGTGAGATAGAAAGCATAGAAGACCAAATAAGTGATTTAGAAAAAATTAATTCTACGTCATCTAATAATAGTACTACATCTAGTGACAAAGATACGAAAGTTCAAGTAGATGTACATGTAACAAACGTTATAGAAGGTGACATCGAAAAAGCGATAGCTGAAGCACAAAGTGAGATTGGTAAGCTAGAGGCGAAACTAGTGAAACGTGAAGCGGATTTATCAAGAAATACAGATAAATTAAGTGAAGTAACGGTAAATAGCGATGTAGCTGGTCAAGTAATCTCTATTAATAGAGACATTCAAAATCCTGTTATAACGATAGCTTCCAAGACTGTTGCGGTAGAAGGTGTTCTATCCGAGAAGCAGATGAAGGAAGCAGCTATTAATCAAAAGGTTTCCATGTATTCATCATTACATGATAAAAAGTATAACGGGTCCATTCAGCAAATAGTTTCTTATCCAAAAGATAAAATTAGCGTGAAGAAAACAGCTAATTATCCTTTTACGGTTCAACTGGATGAATCGGACGAAAAGCTCTTGCCAGGTGCAAAGTTACGTTTAACAGTAGTAGTTGACGAGGTAAAAGATGTACCTGTCATATCTAAAACAGCTACATTTAAAAATAAGAAAAAGCAATATGTGTATCAGCTGACTCAAAAAGGAACTGTAGAGAAAAAGTTGATTGAAACTGGGCTTACTTTCAATGGTAAACAAGAAGTTGCTAAAGGGTTAGAAGCTGGAAACTTTATTGCAACTAATCCTAGTAAAGTCGATACTGTTAATGCGAAATTCATTACACCTATGACAACTCTTCACATTGATAAGAACGAGTGGAAAGAATTATCCAAGAAAAAGATGGCGAAATATTTCTTAATAGGGTTGCTAGAAAAATAAAAAGCTAGACGCTCTTTGATTAATTATTTATTTTAAGTGCCAATTCGAACTGAAAAAAAACCTAATCAATCAAAATTTTGATTGATTAGGTTTTTTTTATGAAAGGAAAGGATATAAAGTAGAAACATAGAAATTTTTTATCTCATTTTTAACTAAATTTATTTGATTTCAATACGGAATTTAAAGAACCAAGTGGTTAATTTTACAAGTAACTTTATTTTATAAAGTTACTTTTAAAAATAAAGTTACTGTGCTATTTTGATAAAAAAGGAAACTTCGATGTAGAAAACAATAAGGAGGAGTTACTTGTGAAAAAATATGATGCGATTATTATTGGTTTTGGAAAAGGCGGAAAAACATTAGCGGCGGAATTCGCTTCAAGGGGTTGGAATGTGGCTGTTGTTGAGAGATCTAAGAAAATGTATGGAGGAACATGCATATTGGGTGTATCCCCACTAAATCGCTCGTACATCAATCTAAATTAATTGAAAATAAAGGATTACAGAACTTTCAAGAACAAGAGATAAACTATCGGGATGCAATAAAAAATAAGGACGAATTGATTTCGTTATTACGCAAAAAAATTATGATAATCTTGATACAAAAGAAGCGGTTACTATATATACAGGGGAAGCATCATTTACATCCGATCATGAAGTACTAGTTGAGACTGTGAATGAGACTATTACATTGTATGGTGAAAAGATATTTATTAATACAGGTGCTGAAACGATTATTCCTGAAATTAAAGGACTTAAAGAGAATAGAAATGTTTACACAAGTGCGTCTATTATGGAGTTAGATAACCTTCCGAAAAGATTGGCAATCATTGGTGGGGGTTATATAGGATTAGAGTTTGCCTCAATGTATAGCCGTTTTGGTTCCGAGGTTACTGTCATAGAAGGATCATCAACATTTATTCCAAGAGAAGATAGAGACATCGCTAATTTAGTAAAGGATAGTTTGGAGAAGAACAAGATCCAAGTTAAACTGAATGCAAAGGGGAAGGAAATTAGAGAACATCAAGCTGAAACGATCCTTTCCTATGATGTAGATGGTGAAAAAGCAGATTTACAGGTAGATGCGATATTATTAGCAACAGGAAGAAAACCAAATAGTGCTCATTTAAATTTAGAAGCAGCAGGAGTTCGGATCGATGAAAGAGGAGCAATAAAAGTAGATCAAACGTTGAGAACCAACATACCTCATATTTGGGCAATTGGTGATGTAAAAGGCGGACTGCAGTTTACGTATATTTCTCTAGATGATTATAGAATTATTAAGGATGACTTATTTGGTAATAAGAAAAGAAAAATAGAAGATCGAAAAGATGTTCCTTATAGTGTTTTTATTAATCCACCACTTTCAAGAGTTGGTCTAAGTGAAGAAGAAGCTATTGAAAAAGGCTATAAAATTAAGGTAGCGAAATTACCTGTAGCGGCCATACCAAGAGCACGTTTAATTAATGAAACAGAAGGTTTAATGAAAGCCATCGTAGATGAAGAAAGTAATAAAATTCTCGGCTGCACATTACTTTGTGCGGAGTCTAGTGAAATCATAAATATTGTAGATATTGCAATGAAAACTGGACAAGATTATACTTTTTTAAGAGATCATATCTTTACACATCCAACTATGAGTGAGGCACTTAATGATTTATTTTCTCAAATAAAGTAATCCTTCCATCTGAAGGATTCTATCTCTTCACCAACGATCAATCAATAAGTTGAGTGAAAGTTTGTTGGGAATAAAGCATAGGGTAGAGAAATCCTTTTAGGAGAGCTAAGGAAATGAAAAAACAATATAACTTAAAATGTAATATAGCTGAAACACTAAATATCGTAGGAGATAAATGGTCACTTTTGATATTACATGAATTATTAGTGGGGCATTCTACTTTTAAGGATATTCAAGTGGGGCTTGATGGTATTCCAACTAACCTATTGTCCGATCGATTAAAAAGATTGGAGAATGATGGATTAATTGAAAGTAGATTATATCAGTCGCATCCGCCGAGATATGAATATATCTTAACGGAGAGTGGTGCAGATTTGAAGCATGTCTTGAACGCGTTTATGATCTGGGGATACAAACATTTGAATAGTCCATATAAGAAATTAATTCATACTGAATGTGGAGAACCAGTTACGATGCAGTATTATTGTAATCACTGCAAAACTACTATTGATCAAAGTGAGACAAGTAGCTGTCAAACAACTGTATAATAACTTATCTAAACAATAACCCTTTGGATATAGAAGTATGTTACTGTCTATATCCAGAGGGCTATTTATTTCTTTCTGTATAACGCGGTTGATTTCGGTTTTTTCTTATTTCGCGTGGGACATATCGCCTTCGTATTCAATTACTAACGAGTTTCCATCATAAATGACTTTCGTTAAACTTGTGTTTCCTGGAGGGTTTTGTTTGAAAATATCAGAAACGGGTAAGTTTTTAATGATAGCAAACATCATACGTAGGAAGATGGAGTGTGCTACTACTAAAACTGTTCCTTCTTGATTTTGATCCAAAATTAATTGTAAGGCCTTTTTTACACGGTCTTGTAGGTCATAAAAGCTTTCGTGTCCTTCACGATTAAATAGGTGAGGTGTTTCCCAGAAACAATCAAAGCCTTCAGGATCTTTATCTATTACTTCTTGACGAAGAACACCGTCCCAGCTTCCAAAGTGCATTTCTCTGAAAAGATCATCTTTAATAATTGGGATATTACGTTTGTTTTCTACAATTTCGGCAGTTAAATAAGCACGTTTACTTGTACTCGCATATATTTTATCGATGTGGGTATCATTTAAACGAGTTGCTAAATTTTTGGCATCAGAAATTCCTAGCTCAGTCAGTTCACCGTTACCCCAGCCTTGTAATCGTTGTTCTACATTCCATTCTGTTTGTCCATGACGTGTGAAGTAGATTGTTAGCATATTATTATCTCCTTTTATTAAAAACGTAATCGTTCGATTTGTAATGTAAGATATATGTATAAATTGTACAGCAATCTGGTAGAAAATTTAATTGCTACTTTGACATAAAATTTTGGAAAAAAATGAAGTAAACCTATTTACATAGGATAGGGGGGTATGGTAAGTTAAATGTGAGGGGAGGCTAAATATGTTAAAAGAGGACTCTAATGACGTAACGATGGATGAATCTTGTTGTCACAATCACTCAGATCGTAGAAGTCATCATTCTGAGAAAGTTAAAAAGAATTTGGTTACCCGCTTGAATAGAGTTGAAGGACAAATAAGAGGGATTAAAGGGATGATTGAGAAAGATGTGTATTGTGATGATATCATCACTCAACTTTCTGCCACTCAATCTGCACTAAATAGTGTAGCTAAGTTACTTCTTGAAGGACATATGAAAAGCTGTGTAGTTGAACGAATTCAAGAAGGTGACATGGAAGTATTAGATGAAGTTTTGGTTACTATACAAAAGTTAATGAAAAAATAGAAGGAGAGATTATTCATGGAAAAAGCAACATTAAATGTAAAAGGCATGTCATGTGGACATTGTGTAAAAGCTGTCGAAGGTAGCGTTGGTGAACTTACAGGTGTTCAATCTGTTAAAGTTCATTTAAATGATGGTAAAGTGGATGTTGAATTTGATTCTTCGGTAGTAACGTTAGAAGCAATTAAGGAAACGATTGATGATCAAGGTTATGATGTAGAATAAAGGTGGTAAAGCTCGGTGTTAAAAACCGAGTTTTTCTAGAATAAAAATATACCCTATATGGGTATGGTGGGTGAAGATTATGAGTAATCAAACAAAAGAAACAACCTTTACAATTACGGGTATGACTTGTGCAGCGTGCTCGGCAAGAATAGAAAAGGTTTTAAATAAAATGGATGGGATAGAGAAAGCGAATGTTAATTTAGCAATTGAAAAGTCAACAGTTTCATACGATCCAAATAAAGTAAAGCCCGAGGATATTCAACAGAAAATTGAAAATATCGGATACGGAGTGGAAATGGAGGTTGATGATTTTACGATTACAGGTATGACCTGTGCAGCTTGTTCAGCAAGAATAGAAAAAGGCCTGAATAAAATGGAAGGTGTTTCGAAAGCTACTGTGAATCTGACATTAGAGACAGCTTCTGTCACATACAATCCTAATGAATTGTCATCAAAGGATATTATAGCTAAGGTTGAGAAGCTAGGCTACGGTGCGATTAGAAAGCAAGATGAAAAAGAAGATCACATCGACCATCGACAAAAAGCAATAGAAAAACAAAAATGGAAGTTTATCATTTCAGCTATTTTAGCATTGCCATTGTTGTATACGATGGTAGGTCACTTTTCCTTTACAAGCTGGATCTATATGCCGGATATTCTGATGAACCCTTGGTTTCAGTTTGCTTTAGCAACACCGATTCAATTTATTATTGGCAGTCAGTTTTATATTGGGGCATTTAAAGCATTACGGAACAAAAGTGCAAATATGGATGTTTTAGTCGTATTAGGAACTTCAGCAGCCTATTTTTATAGTTTGTATCAAAGTATTCAAGCAGTTGGAGGACACGTTCATAATATTTCTTTATATTACGAGACAAGTGCGGTTTTAATTACATTAATACTTTTAGGAAAGCTGTTTGAAGCGAAAGCGAAGGGGCGTTCCTCAGAAGCCATTAAAAAGTTAATGGGCTTACAGGCCAAAACGGCTATGGTAGAACGTGATGGAAAAGAGATAGAAATTGCCCTTGAGGAAGTAGTACAGGATGATATCGTATTTGTAAAACCTGGTGAGAAAGTGCCTGTAGATGGTGTGATTATTGAGGGTCAATCTGTACTTGATGAGTCGATGTTAACAGGTGAAAGTGTACCAGTCGATAAAGTGGTTGGGGATACAGTCATCGGAGCAACGATAAATAAAAATGGTTTCTTAAAAATAAAGGCTACAAAGGTTGGAAGTGATACAGCTTTAGCACAAATTATTAAAGTTGTTGAGCAAGCACAAGGTTCAAAAGCACCTATTCAGAGACTAGCTGATAAAATATCAGGTGTGTTTGTGCCAATTGTGGTCGGTATTGCGATTGTTACATTTATTATTTGGTATTTCTTTGTTGATCAGGGCAATTTCCAGGCGGCATTAGAAAAGATGATTGCTGTTCTTGTTATTGCTTGTCCTTGTGCGCTTGGGTTGGCTACACCTACTTCTATTATGGCAGGGTCAGGTAGAGCAGCTGAATATGGTATCTTGTTTAAAGGTGGAGAACATTTAGAGCAAACGCATAAAATTGATACGGTCTTATTAGATAAAACGGGGACTGTAACAAATGGCAAACCTGTATTAACTGATGTAGTAGCGGCAGGCAACTGGAATGAGGAAGAATTTCTTCAGCTGATAGCATCGGCAGAAAAAAATTCAGAGCATCCGCTAGCAGAAGCGATTGTTAAAGGTGTTCAGGATAGAGGGATTTCACTTATTCATTCAGATTCTTTTACGGCTGTCCCTGGTTATGGAATTGAAGCAATAGTTCATTCACAAACGTTGTTAATAGGTACAAGAAAACTAATGAACAAATATGGTGTAATTGTACCAGAAAATGGACTACAAACAATGCAACGTATTGAAGAAGATGGAAAGACAGCCATGTTAGTGGCAATTAATAATAGCTACGCTGGAATGATTGCTGTAGCAGATACGATTAAACAATCGTCTCAAGAAGCGATTTCTCGATTGAAACAATTAGGTATCGAGGTTTGGATGATTACTGGAGATAATGAACGCACTGCACAATCAATTGGTGCTGAAGCGGGTATTACACATATAATTGCAGAAGTTTTACCAGAACAAAAAGCTGCAGAAGTGAAAAAACTTCAAGACAAGGGTAAACATGTTGCGATGGTTGGAGATGGAATAAATGATGCTCCTGCGTTAGCAGTAGCCGACATCGGCATGGCAATCGGAACAGGTACAGATGTAGCAATGGAGGCAGCAGATATTACTCTCATGAGAGGTGATTTAAATTCCATTGCAGATGCAATTGCTATGAGTAAATATACGGTTCGCAATATTAAACAAAATCTTTTTTGGGCACTAGGCTATAATACGCTAGGAATACCAATTGCCGCATTAGGCTTATTGGCTCCTTGGGTAGCGGGAGCAGCAATGGCTTTTAGTTCAGTCAGTGTTGTGTTAAATGCCTTACGTCTACAAAAAATTAAACTTTAAAGATGTAATGTAGTTTCATTAATCAAACGTTTGATTAACTAAAGAACCCCTCGACGAATCGAGGGGTTTGAACATTTGTTGTCCAATTGTTTATAGGCTTTCTTTTATACCTTTAGATGAGCTTGATGAAACGGTGTATTCTCTATTCGAGAACATATAGCCTTTATTATAATATTGAAAGCTAAATATGAGCCCCATGGCTAGCATATTTCCCATTAACGAACTTCCTCCATAACTGATAAATGGAAGTGGAATACCTGTAATAGGGAGAACTCGTATAGCCATACCTATATTTTGAAAAACATGGAAGGTAATCATACTAATTACACCGGCACTTGCATAAGAAATAAAAGGATTTTTGGTTGAAAGAGCGATTTTGGTGATATGAAAAATTAAGATGAAGTATAAACCGATGACAACACTTCCCCCAATAAATCCCCATTCCTCACCAATTACACTAAATATAGAATCCGAGTGACTTTCAGGAATGTAAACGACCCGTTCCTGAAATCCTTTTCCTGATAGCATTCCTGATCCTATTGCACTTAATGATTTTTCAATATGATAACTTATATCTCCTGATGCTTCTTCTGGTTTTAGCCAAGCATAAATACGATTGAATTGATATTTTTGAACACCTAAATAACGTTCTAATAAATCAGGAAAATATAAAACTAAATATATTAAGAAAGAACCAATTGCTGCGACACTACCTAAAATAGGAAAAAGCAATTTCCAACTGATGCCTGAGACAAATACAATCCCTAAGAAAATAGCCATAATTACTAATGATGTTCCTAGATCTGGCTGAAGCATTATTAAAAATAGTGGAATTCCCGTAAGAGCCCCAAGCTTAAGTAGTAACATAAAATCTGTTTTCAATGTTTTATGAATGGTTTTTTCATTATGAATTACCGCCATTCGACTCAAAGCTAAAATCAAAAAGGTTTTCATAAACTCAGAAGGCTGTATTGCGCCGAGCATAGGAAGAACAAACCAGCTATAAGCGCCATTTCTTTCGGGAACTATTGTACCAGGAAGTGCAAATCGAATGACAACAAGCATGATAAGTAAAAAGATTCCAAAACCATATAGGTACCAAGAGAGTTTCTTTATTTGATCAGGATCGAAATACATAACAATTGCTAGCAGAATGATTCCGAATATATACCATCGAATTTGAAGGAATACAAAGTTGGTACGATATTGACCAGTAGTTTGTGCGCTATATATGGAAAATACACTAATTAATAGAAAAAGAAATAAAATGAGACAGAGAGTCCAGTCGAATTTTTCTGAAAAGGTTTGACGCTTCACGACATGTAGCACCTTTCTTATTGATATTAGAACTTAAATGTTGTAGCCAATTTTAGAAGAAGAGATCAAGGTTTAGGGAAGCTATAACAGTTAAATAGCAGGTAAATATTCTTGAAGATTAGAGCTTTTATCTTCAGCCTGTTGTCTTTAATAGTTGAGATTTGTTTATTTATATGTTTTTGTTCCGATATGTCTTATGCTACCATTTAATGCTAGTTCTTACAATTATGCAAATCTTAATTTTCTGTATAATTATTCTAGAAATAATAAAAATAAAGGAAAGTTATGATTTTGTAAAGTAACTGCCTTTAGTTCGTAAAAGAATTTTGATATACTTTACTAAGGTTTACATTTCCTACTAAATAGGAGCGTACGGTTTGTTTTAAAGGTGAAAAATCTACATATATTTAGCTTAAAGGACTTGTTTAGGAGGCTTACTAAATTGAGAAATGAATCAAGGGAATTGTTGTATATACATCTACATGCTTCTGAACGTTTTGCAATAACTAGTGGTATAACGTTTCAAGATTTTTATCAATCACTTGCTAAGCCTATTCAAAATATTCTTTTGCTAAAACATCAATATAAATATGCTGAGTATAATATGCATACGAAGTTAGAGTTTGTTTATCAAGAGGATGTGCCTAAGCTTATAAAGGGGCATGCGGAACGATCCGAAGATTTTTGTTGGATTGATTTTGAAGATGAGGCAGCTCTATCTGCATTAGAAGGACAGGAAATAGCTGAATTACTATATCTGAGCCATAGTAAAAATCATTTGCGTCCACCTTTTTATAGAATGTTAAATAATCAATATGCGTATCTCTCACAAAATGATGGTTACTTTAATAAAATGTATTTTCGTTCGATTGATCAATTCTTTTTGCTTCTAGGGAACGTTTTACCAGATAAAATGATTTCTTTAAAAGTGGAGAAAACATGGCTTGGTATGCGGAAGAAGAGTGAATATCCAAATATCCCTTTAGAAATTTTTATCAGGCTTTCTCCACTGATGGCAGAAGGAATTATTTTTTCTTTTGAAAAGGTAGAACAGAATCGAGTAAGAATGGAAATCCCATTATGGATTATTGGTGATCATATGGATGTCGATGAAATGGTTGATGATTACCTTGCGAATAATATGATGGAACCTGATGCAAAACTTATATATATAAAGAAAACAAGAGAATGGGCTCTTGTTTTGAAATAACAATAATAAAAGGCAGGAACACAATGTGAATGATTGTGTTCCTGCCTTTTTGTTTCTATATACTAAGCAGCTTTTTCTATTTCAGCTTGCTCAGAAGGTGCAAATTTATTAGCTATTGCAGTAATTGCTCCATCTCCTGTTACATTGCATGCTGTACCAAAGCTATCTTGCGCCAGATATAAAGCAATCATTAAAGATAGCATTGTTTCTGTAAATCCTAACATACTACCTAACAAACCAAGTGCAGCCATTACAGCGCCGCCTGGTACTCCTGGTGCTGCTATCATAGTAATACCGAGCATAAGAATGAATGGGAACATTTCACCAAAAGTAGTTGACTGTCCATTAATTAACATAACAGCCATTGAACAGCAAACTAATGTGATTGTACTACCTGATAAGTGAATAGTAGCAAGTAACGGAACTGAGAAATTTGCTACACGATCCTTTACTCTTAATTTTTTTGTGTGTTTAAGAGTTACAGGGATTGTAGAAGCAGAAGATTGCGTTCCTAAAGCTGTAAAGTATGCTGGCATCATTTCTTTTAACATAGAGATAGGATTATTTTTTGATAGTGTTCCAGCGACTGTGTATTGCAATAATAACATTGTAAAATGAAGAGCAATAATCATAATAAATACTTTAGCAAAGACGCTTATGATTGCAGTAATTTGTCCACCTTGAGTCATGTTAGCGAAAATGCCGAAAATATGAATAGGTAATAAGGGAATAATAAGGACGTTAATTACTTTCTCTACAATTTCTTTAAAGTCATTCATAACGTTTTGAAGTGTATTTCCTTTAATAACCGCTAGACCAAGGCCAATTGTAAAAGCAAGTAGTAGAGCGCTCATCACTCCCATGATTGGAGGCATATCTATTTGGAAAAAGCCACTTAATAACGCTTCTTCGGGGTTATCAAAGCTGGCACTTGCTTGATTAGATAATAAGATTGGATAGAATAGTTTTGCTGCACCAAACGCTAACAAACCTGCCAATACTGTTGATAAATAGGCAAATCCGGTAGTAATACCTAACATTTTACCTGCACCTTTTCCCATGCTTCCGATTCCTGGGGCAATGAAGCCAATAATAATGAGAGGGATTACAAATCCTAAGAAATTTCCAAATATACCATTAAATGTAGCGAAAACTCGAATTAACCATTGAGGAGCAATTAATCCAATTAAGATACCGAGAGCGATAGCAAGAATAATTCTTGGTAGTAAGCCGAACTTTTTCATTTTGTCCTCCTTAAAAAAACAATTGTATTTATTACATGGATTATACAATGACATTGAAATAAAGTTAAGGTGTTTTTAAAAAGAAAAATAATTCTGAATATTATACCAAAATAACGAATTAGAGAAAATAGAATGAATGGTTAGTATTTTAAGGTGAATATTGTTATCTTGATATATCAAAGGAATTTCTTGTACTAGTTGAATATCTTTTATTAGCTTGTATGATGAGAAAAGTCATTGAAACTTGCACGTATATAGGTTAATGTACATATTTAGAAAATAGGCATAAAATATATAAATGGTTGATCTTACAAATTTGTTAAGTGAACACAATATTGTTAACTTGAATGAAAAAGAAAGTGTTACAATAGAATGGCTGAAAGAGTAATGGAGGTATCATACATGAAAATGAAATTAGGATTACTTTATGGAGGAAAATCAGCGGAGCATAAAGTATCATTGCAAACAGCTCTAGCTGTAACGAAAGCATTAGATTTTAGAAATTTTGATATATATCCAATTTATATTACAACTGATGGTGCTTGGATTACAGGTAAGCAATTAACAGCACCTGCTGAATCTGTGCAACAGTTAGCACTTACTTCAGAAGAAGCTACAACTCCAGCTAGTTTAAATACAAGCTTATTTCCAGCAGAATCTGATCGTAATGCACGTCAATTTGATGTGATATTCCCACTTTTACATGGTCCGAATGGAGAAGATGGAACGGTTCAAGGGATGTTAGAAATATTAAATCTACCTTATGTAGGTAACGGTGTACTAGCTTCTTCTGCTGGAATGGATAAAGTTATCATGAAAAATATTTTTGCTCAAGCAGGTCTACCACAAGTGAACTATGTCTGGTTTACACGTAAACAATGGGAGCAAAATCCTGAAGTAGCATATGATAAAGTTGAGCAAAATTTAGGTTACCCTTGTTTTGTTAAACCAGCAAATTTAGGATCTAGTGTTGGTATTAGCAAATGTAATACAAAAACAGAATTACAAGCTGCTTTTGCAGAAGCTTTCCAATATGATCGAAGAATTATTATTGAAGAAGGCGTTACAGCTAGAGAAATCGAAATTGGCGTACTTGGAAATGATGATCCGAAATGTTCTGTAGCTGGTGAAATCATCCCTCAGGATGTGGCTTTTTATGACTATAAAGCAAAATATGAGGATGGCACAACAGGTCTAGTTATCCCTGCAGAATTACCTGATGGAAAATATGAAGAGTTGAAAGAGTTAGCCGTAACGGCTTTTCAATCATTAGATTGTGCAGGTTTAGTTCGTGCAGATTTCTTTCTAACAGAAGATGGTGAATTTTATATTAATGAAGTAAATACAATGCCTGGATTTACACCATTCAGTATGTTCCCATTACTATGGAAAGAAACTGGAGTAGAATATCCAGAGCTTATTGAAAAATTAATCAGCCTTGCATTAGAACGTTATGAAGTGAAACAGCAAATTAAGCATACTCTATAACATACTTTGATGAATATACACAGGAAAGAGTGTTGTTAAAAATACGACACTCTTTCTGTAATAAATTTTGAGCAGAAGCTAATTTCGAGTACATACGCTTCTGCTCTATTTAAATGATTATACAAATAATAATAGTACGGCTAACGGTTTCTTATTAGGAGGAAGTTTGATGATTAAACGTACATTACAACAAATTGCAGTGATGATTGGTTTGAAAAATGACCAATTTCAAGATGTGGATGTAAAAGGTGTAACGATCGATTCTCGAAAAATAGAAAAGGGGCAATTATTTATCCCTTTTAAAGGTGAAAATTCAGATGGACATAAGTATGTTGAACAGGCTATAGAAAACGGTGCAGCAGCAGCTTTATGGCAAAAAGATGTTCCGAACCCACCTGTTCACCTGCCGATTTTGTTAGTAGATGATACATTAACAGCGATTCAGCAACTAGCTAAACAATATTTGAATCAGACAACGCCTCAAGTAATTGGCATTACAGGTAGCAATGGAAAAACAACTACCAAAGATATGACAGCATCCTTATTATCTCAAAAATACAAAGTCCATAAAACGGAAGGTAACTTTAACAATCATTTAGGTCTACCTTTAACAATATTATCAATGCCAGAAGATACGGAAGTTGTTGTACTCGAAATGGGGATGAGTAGTAAAGGGGAGATTGAATTATTATCAAACCTTGCGGAACCAGACTTAGCAATTATTACGAATATTGGAGAATCCCATTTATTAGATCTTGGTTCTCGAGAAGCAATTGCTGAAGCGAAGCTTGAAATTGTTTCCGGTTTAAAAGAAGAGGGATTGTTAGTTTACAATGGTGATGAGCCACTTCTTCAAGAAAGATTAGTAAATAGAGAAGGAAAAATGGCTTCTTTCGGTAAAGAGAAGTTTAATACTATTTATCCATTGGATATCGAAACAGGTAGTGATTATACAACGTTTACATCAAACTTGTATCCAGAAGAACTAAAACTTCCTATTTTAGGTAACCATAATGTCTTAAACGCTATGGCGGCTATTTTAGTAGCACGTGAATTAGGTGTTAGTTTTTCTGAGATAAAAACAGGATTACAGCAATTGAAAGTAACGAATATGCGTATGGAAATGCTAGAAGGTATGCATGGAGCCAAAATTATAAATGATGCTTATAATGCAAGTCCAACAGCTATGAGAGCAGCAATTGATTTAGTCAGTCAATTAAAGGGATTTCAAAACAAGTATCTTGTTCTAGGTGATATGTTAGAACTAGGAGATGATGAAGTTAAGTACCATCAAAGTATTGGCGAATATATCCAAGAGGGTGCTGTGCATCAATTATTTACTTATGGGCAGTTAGGAGCCCATATTGCTGAAGGAGCAAAAGCGGTTTTAGGTGAAGAAAATGTTCAATCTTTTCTAGACAAACAACACCTAATTAATGAATTAAAAAATCGTATCGGGAAAGATGATTTAATCCTTGTAAAGGCATCACGAGGCATGAAATTAGAAGAAGTGGTTCATGCATTACAGATAAGAAACTAGATAATTTATAAATGAATGAAGGACTTCTGGAATTAGATTGAATCTTTTTTTAGAAGTCCTTCTTGTTTATTTTAAATGACTATGAACGATACATATATCATCATTTATTTCGGAATGTTTCATTCTAGACAGCATGAGATGTGATAATAGGTCATCTGTTGATGAATCACAACCAGATATAAAACTATTGCTAATGAAATCTAAAAGTGTTTCATGTGAAGCACTAGGAGTTACAATTAATCCATTAGTAAATAGTATGAAGTCCGTATCTATTTCGTAGTAGAGTTTTTCCTCTTGAATGTAAATCTTATCAACTAATCCTATAGGTATAGTGTTTTGAGGAAGAAGCAGTAGTTTCTTTCTCTTTCTTTGATATAACATACCTGGTGGATGTCCAGAGTTTACGTAAGTAATGGATTGCTCACTAGTATTTATACAGGCGACAATCGATGTGAAGAATGGTGAATCATATATATTTTTTAATTGAAATTCTTCACATAGCTTATTCATATGTTTATTTAATGCATGGGTAATTTTTTGGGGTTGTTGTGCTGTTTGGATAAACTCGTGAAGAAGTGAACGGATAGACATACTCATTAACGCTGCGTGAATTCCATGACCATTCATGTCCATGATAATAATGACGTATTTATTTTCAGAAATTTCAACCCATAAAAATAAATCGCCTAAAAGCTGAGCGGATGAATGAAAAGTACTCTTTAGAATTATTCTTTCTCTAATTAAGGGCAACGGATGTGTTAGGTGCTGGAAAGTTTTTGCTATAAAAAGATCTTCATCCATTCTTTTCTTCATGGTTTCAAATTCATTCTTTTTAAAGGTAGTAGATAAAATTTCAATGTTTAAGTTCAACAGAGATTTAACCTTAATTGAAAGCTCATAATCCTTAATCGGAGTACTAATAGTGTCGTATATGGTTTTTGTAGGATAAGGTAATTTCCACTTCCGATTTTTTGTACGATTAATAACGAATAAAATAGGTATTAGCTCCTTTTCAGCATACTCAATTACTTGCTCAAGAATCGGATTTTCTGTCTCGAGGAACAAGGGCAATAAGAAAAAGGACGGAGAGCCCTGCACATGAGTTTTAGTAGAGAGCTGTTCGATTGTGTCGTGATGTATCAACCTTATTTTCCAGCGGCGTTTATTTAGATTTTTAGTTAATAAATTTGTAGTTGGAGGGTTTACTGTGAAAACAATCATTATAGCTACTCTCCTAATTATTTATGTGATGTATATAAATGAATTTTACTAGAAAATTGTTAAAAAAAGTAAAATAACACATATAATTCATAATTATGTCGAAATATGTAAACAAATTATAGAAATATTCATATATAATTGGAAAAAGATTCATAATTGAATAGGAATATTGACTTATTATGATTCAATTATTGCAAGAGTATTGGGGGAAACAGAAGTGGGTGCTAGTCCATTTTCGCGTTTAGTCGGTGACAAAAAGGGAGCCATTGGTTTTAGCAAACGTATGTCGAATGAAGAAAGATTATACGATCTAGAAGCTAACAGGGATAAGGGTATAGATGTAGGAATGTATTATCATCAGTTACAAGAAAGTAAGGAGAATCAGCAATTAATATTTCTTGATTTAACTGAGGAAGACTTGCGAAATCTTGTGAACATGCAATCGATAATGGAAAAAAATGTATCGAGGATTGTGCAGGTTTTTTATGAGCGAATCATGAAGATACCAAGCTTGAAAAAGATTATTAATGAGGAATCAGCTATAGAGCGTTTAAAGCAAACATTACAAATCTATTTACTGGATATGGTATCTGGGGAGGTTGGAGTAGAGTACATTAATCGTCGGAAGATTATAGGCAATGTCCATAATCGAATCGGCCTCTTACCAGAATGGTATATGGGGGCGTATACCATTATTCAGAATGAAATGCTGCACATTTTACATTCTGAATTGCAAAATGATGAACAAGTTATTAAGTTACATAACTCTTTTCAAAAATTATGTTCGTTTGATAGTCAGATTGTGATTGCTACATATATTGATGCTTATACCTCTTCTATGATGAAATTGAATGAAATTGAGGAACTACAGTTTAAACTTAATGATTCAGCTGCAACTCTCGCTGCGACATCTCAACAAGCTAGCTCTTCTATAGAAAATAAAGAGAGACAGATAATAGAGATGTTGGCAGAGATTCAATCAATAAAAGAAGGTTCAGAAATACTTATAAAAAAAGTAGAAGAAGGAAAGCAAAATGTTTCAGATTCATTAACGAAGGTTGATGAAGTCGTTGAGTTAATTGATACGACGAAAGAATTAACAAAACAATTAGGTGTTAGCTCTGCTCAGATTGGTCAAGTAGTAAAGGTCATAAGAGGAATTTCTAATCAAACTAATATACTATCTCTTAATGCAGCCATTGAGGCTGCAAGAGCTGGAGAGCATGGAAGAGGATTTTCAATAGTTGCACAAGAGGTAAGAAATTTAGCCAGTCAGACGGAAAGGGCTCTTGACCATATTCAAAATCAAATTTTCTCCGTACAAGAAACCATTCATACATTTGAAAATAGTTATCAGACTATAGTTGATGAAACAAACTTATTTAGAGAGGTAAATCATAATATAATAGATATCCTTGATAATTCTGTTGAAAGTGTAAAAAAGAGTGAAAATAGAATTAGTCACTTTAGTCATTCAGTAAATGATTTTAAACGAACTTTCGAGGAAATCACAAAGGCCTCTTATGGTATTTCAGAAATGGCGGAACAGCTTAGTTATTTAAATAGTCAACTGACTGATAAATTTAAAGCATAAAAGTACAATTTTTGTTATATTTCTAGGGGCTATTTAAAAGATGGGTTTTCACTCACTTTTGGAAGCCTCTATCATTCTATAGGTTCCCCTGATAATTACGTCTTATGTTAAGATCCTATCCCTCCGACTTCGTGCGTCTTTTTGGCTGTTTCGTGTATTTCTTATGAACAAGTTAGCTTTCCATGGTGATTGGTGAGACTCCTTGTACATAGTGCTTGTGAGGTCTCACCTTCACTGACCGTATTTTAAATCAACAATCCAGCCTTTTTTAAAAACTAAAACATCAGGTATGGTCCTTAAAACATTTGAAAAACTACGATTATGGGTTATGTTATATGAGTTTCCTTTTCCGTAGCCGAAAAAAGAATAAATAACTGTGACCATCATTTGATTTAAAACATCTATAATTAAGAAAGATAACACATTTTTGTTATTAGAGAGGTAGAAAATTCTATTAACTTATGGTGATTAAGATGAAGAAAAAAGGATGTCTTTGTATTCATGGTTTCACTGGTAGCCCATATGAGGTAGAGCCATTAGCGCAATATATACAAATGCATATGGATTGTAAGATATTGGTTCCTACCTTACCTGGGCATGAACAACAAGGGAATTTAGCAGATGTTGTGTATGAAGAGTGGATTTATTGTGCGGAGAAATCACTTAAGGAATTAATACGAGAGTGTGAAGAGGTATATGTCATAGGCTTTTCTATGGGAGGAGTTATTGCTTCATATTTAGCATCGAAGTACCACATCGAAAAATTGGTATTATTGAGTGCTGCTGCAAAGTATGTCTGTGTTAAACACTCATGATTGATATTTTTGATGTTATAAAAGATGCGATTCGAGGAAACCTAAGAGATAATGATTTGTACGCAAGATATAAGTACAAAATCACTAAGACTCCTTTGCATGCTACTAGGCAGTTTCAGGCTCTAGTAGTGGCTAATTCTCAGGTATATGAACGAATTCATGTCCCGGTATTTATTGCTCAAGGTGGATGTGATGGAGTGGTACCGGCCAGAACAGCAAACTATATATATAACTAAATCGATTCTCCATGTAAAAAACTATACATCGAAAGAAATTCAAAACATTTAATCTGTCACTGTCAAAATAATGAAAAGCTTTTTCAAGAGATACAATCATTTTTAGAGAATGGTCATTAAATTGTCAATTTCTAAGTGGCTTCATTGCATTAAAGCCTAAATAGTGTTATTATTTTTTACAGACAATAATCATAAAAAGTAGTATAATTATTATTTATGATAACAAACAGTAATGTTGTATTATTGTTTTCTTTATAAGGTTCAAACTTTACCTATATTTTGAGAAAATTTTTAGGCCAATATTGGTTTTTTTAATGGTTAATAAGAAATTTAACTTACTTAGTAAGAATTAAAGAGTAAAAACCAGCATAAATCTATGTCTAATTTTTCACCTAACACGCTTAGAACATAAGCCATTTCTCTTTTGGAAATAATTTTTCGTACGGGGATTCGTCTTATGCGCCGGTGATAATATTTTTACCATCCCGTTAAATCGCGTGTCTCCTTCGTTTTGTATATACGTGGGTCGGTGACGTTTTTTCTTGAGATATATAAGTTATTTCTCGATAAAAAGGAGTTAGGAAAAATTGACTTTGTTTAGTGAATTAGGACTGCAAAAGTCCACAATGCGTTCGGTAGAAAAAATGGGATTTGAAGAGGCGACGCCAATTCAAGCACAAACAATTCCAGTTGCATTAGAAGGAAAAGATGTAATTGGTCAAGCGCAAACAGGTACGGGTAAAACAGTTGCTTTTGGTATCCCATTAATGGAAAAAATTGATACAAAGGCTGAACATGTACAAGGAATCGTAATTGCACCAACACGTGAATTAGCGATTCAAGTTTCTGAAGAGCTATTTAAATTAGGGTATGGAAAACGCGTTCGTGTTTTAGCTGTTTATGGTGGTCAAGATATTGAACGTCAGATTCGTGCCCTTAAAAAGAAACCACATATTATCGTTGGAACACCTGGTCGTCTACTTGATCATATTAACCGTAAAACGATTAAATTGGGCGATGTAGAAACAGTAGTACTTGATGAGGCAGATGAAATGTTAAACATGGGCTTCATTGAGGATATTGAATCAATACTTTCAAATGTACCAGCTGAACATCAGACACTATTGTTCTCAGCAACTATGCCTGAACCAATCCGTAAAATTGCAGAACGTTTTATGGAAGAACCTCATCTTGTAAAAGTAAAAGCTAAAGAGATGACGGTTGATCGTATTCAACAATATTATATCGAGCTGAAAGAAGCAGAAAAATTTGACGCACTTACTCGATTATTAGATATTCAAACACCAGAGCTTGCAATCGTATTCGGACGTACAAAACGTCGTGTTGATGAATTATCAACAGCTTTAAACCTTCGTGGGTACACAGCTGAAGGAATTCATGGTGATTTAAGTCAAGCGAAGCGTATGTCTGTTCTTAAAAAGTTTAAAGAAGGAAGTATTGATGTTTTAGTTGCGACGGATGTTGCTGCTCGTGGATTAGATATTTCTGGTGTAACACACGTTTATAACTTCGATATTCCTCAAGATGCTGAGAGTTATGTACACCGTATTGGTCGTACTGGCCGTGCAGGAAAAACAGGTATTGCTGTATCTTTTGTTACTTACAGAGAAAGATCTCAACTGCATGTTATTGAAAGAACAACGAAAAAGCGTATGGATCGTTTAAAAGCACCTACTGCTTCACAAGCTATTCAAGGTCAACAAAAGGCTGTTACAGAAAAAATCATGTCAACGATTGAAAATGAAGATTTAACAATGTACATGCCTTTAGCTGAAGAGCTATTAGAGAAGTACGATGCAAAAACATTAGCGGCAACTGTACTGAAGCTAATGACTAAAGAGCCAGATAATACTCCTATTAAACTAACTGGAGAAGCTCCAGCGTTTAGGAAGGAAAGAAAGTACTCTGGTAATGGAAATGGTTCTAAGCAACGTAATGGACGTGCTTACAACCGAAAAGATCAAGGTGGCAATCGTCGTCGCAATGATCGCGAACGTAATCGTAACAATAGTGACCGTCGTGGTGGCGGAAATAGATAAAAATCAATATTTCGATGTCATTTAGATGATTATAGTGTATTGTTTATTCGAAAAGCCCTATGGATGTTGGTAACATTCATAGGGCTTTTTCTGTTTTTATTTTCTTAATATAGGTTTTGATAAAAGTATAGAGTGAAGACCATTTTTTTTATAAGAAGTGAGCACTATATAAAAAGGAGGAATTCATTTATGACAATATTTCGTTTTGGATATGTGGCGATGAGTATGCATGTAAAGAATGCTTCGCCTTCAAAAACAATGACATATAGCCAGTTTGTGAAAATTGCAGATTACGATGCGGCCATAGCAAAACTTGTAAGGATAGCTCGTACCAATCTTCACAATTGCTTGAGATTATTGAGGCATAATGAAGTTCATGACATTCATTTTTTTCGTTTTAGCTCGAAGCTTATTCCGCTTGTTAATCATCCTGAAATTGAGAAATGGGACTATATTGCTCCTTTAAAAGAAGGGTTATCAGAAATTAGGTCATTTATCAAAGAGCATCCTTTCGTTAGAGTAGATTTTCATCCGGATCATTTTGTTGTTTTGAACACGAAAGACAAACATACATTTTCAATGTCTTTAAAGACACTACAAATGCATTATCTTTTATTGAGAGGAATGGGAATTGCTCCAAAACATAGATGTGTCTTGCATGTTGGAGGGGGTTATGAGGATAAGGAACAAGCGTTAGAGAGATTCATTTATAATTGGTCAATGATTCCACCTCATATTCAAGGAATGCTTATGTTAGAGAATGATGACACTACTTTTACATTAAAAGATACGTTGTACGTATGTGAAAAATTAGGAGTACCTTTGGTTTTTGATTATCATCATTATTTGGTAAATCATGAGGAAGGTAGTTGCTTGCAGGATGAGTGGAAACGGATTATTAAAACGTGGTCGTTTTCACCCTTACCTATTAAAGTACATATTTCAAGTCCGAGAAGTAATCAAGATTATCGTGCTCATGCAGATGGCATTGATCTTGAAATGTTTTGGGAATTTGTTCAGCTTGTTAAGGGGACTGTTGAACAGGTGGATGTTATGATTGAAGCAAAGCTAAAAGATGAAGCGTTGTTTCAATTGATGAAAGATATACGATTGCAAAAAAATGTGCAATGGATCAATGATTCAAGCTTTATTGTATAACAACAAGGAACTTTTTTTCAAAAAAACGTATATGTAACTATGATAGAAATCTATTTTATCTTGAATTAAGTATCGAGTTTTAATTGCGAAATGTAATAACGCTAGAATAGGAAGGGATCCCTTTATACTTGTAGTATAATAATGGGAAAAGGGGTGGGGAGAATGGACCTTCAAAATAGAATATCATTGAGAGCGCTTAAGGTTTGGCGAATAACAGGTATGATTACTACGGTTTTTGTTGGAGTTTTAGCAATTATTTTAGTCGTATTGACTGAAGTGTTCGATTGGTCGGTTTGGGTCACTATTATTTCAGTTATTAGTGTGGTTTTAATTGCTTTGTTCTCGATTTTTTTATTACCTAATCTGCGTTATAAGTGGTGGAGATACGAGGTAAGGGAAAATGAGATTGAAATTCAAAAAGGGATATTTATTGTAACAAGGACATTAGTGCCGATGGTTCGAGTTCAACATGTGGATACGCAACAAGGACCAATTATGCGTAGAAATGACCTAGCGACAGTAGAGGTGTCGACGGCAGCCACGGTTCATGAAATTCCTGCTCTGGATTTAAGTGAGGCAGAGAGTCTTCGACAATACATAGCAAAAATGGTTCAGATGGTGAAAGAAGATGTCTGAGGCCAAACGATTACACCCAATTACGATTGTTTTAAATGCCTTGGATATTATCAAAAGCTCGATTATTCCTTTTATTATTTTTATTGTGTTTCCTAGTAAGGGGGCATCGTCTTGGAGCTTTGAATTCATTTTTATTCTTGTTTATATTGTTGGAAGCGTCCTTTTTGGTATTTTATCATGGGTAAAGTTCACATACCGTATCGAGAATGATGAGGTTCGGATTGATCAAGGGATATTGATTAAAAAGAAAAGGTATATCAGATTGGAAAGGATTCAAAGTATCGATATAACAGAAGGGATTTTACAAAGGTTATTTTCTCTTGTAAAAGTAACAATCGATACAGCAGGATCTTCTAGTGGTAAAGCAGAAGCAGTATTAACTGCCATTTCAAAGGATGAAGCAAAACTTTTTCAAGAGTTGCTTAAAGAAACAAAAAGCAATTTTACAGAAGACGAAATGCTGGAAAATGAAGACGAAGAAAAGAAGATTTCAGTGGATGAGGATAAGGAAAACATCTTGTTCCAAATGTCTTTTAAAGAATTATTTATTATGGCGGCAACTTCAGGAGGAGTAGGGGTTGTTTTTTCGGGTGCGTTCGCACTGTTTTCTCAGTTTGGCGATCAAATTGAATACGATCATATTTACTCAGAAGTTGAAGCAATAATATCGATTATTTCGTGGGTCTTTATTGTTTTATTAATCGTTGTTGGATTGCTTGTAGCCTATCTCATTGCGACAGTAGGAATCTTGTTGAAATATGCCTTTTTTACTGTTAAAAAATCAGGCGAAGAAATTATCATATCAAGGGGACTGTTAGAAAGACGTAGACTAACAATCCCGATTGAAAGAATACAAGCAGTTCGGATCGTAGAGAATGTAATAAGACAGCCTTTAGGATATGCAACAGTATATGTGGAAACGGCATCAGGGTCTACAGAGGATAAGGATGATTCGAAAGTAATGTTATTTCCGCTTATAAAAAAACGACATTTAAAAGCTTCGTTGGCATCAGTGACAACTAGTTATATGGTAGACACACCTATGACTCACGTGCCAAAGCGATCATTGAAAAGATATCTTTTTCGAGGATGGTTATGGACAATTCCTTTAACAATAGCTGTCATATACTTTTTTGGACCATGGGGATATGCGGCTTTACTTTTAGTTTTAGTTGAAACCGTTCTATCTTACGCTTCTTATAAAGTAGCAAGTTGGAATACTCAAGAAGAACAACTAACATTGACTTATCGAACCATTTCTAAACAAACATATATGGTTCGTAAACGAAGAATACAATCATTAACAATGAAGCAAAGTATATGGCAAAAGAGTAAGCAACTAGGGACCATTAGTGCCTTTAGTAAAACAGGAATTGGTCCAAGTAATGGTTCTGTAAAGGATCTCGAATTTCAGGATGTGCTACTTATAAAAAAATGGTTCCAAAATAGCTAGTGATTTAAATTTTTTTGCTAAGGACAGTGGCCAGAACAAATCCAATAATATAGCCACTAATATGGGCGGTAATATTCGTGTTGGATTGAAAGAATGTCATAATAAAAGCGATAAAAGTTAATGCCTTTATCATGTGAACATCTTGTTTTGAGAGAAATGTAGAATTAAATAAAGCAAGATATAAATAAAAGCCTAAAAGGCCAAAAATGGCACCACTTGCTCCTAGGTGGGCGTACGTTAAGGGTTGTATGAAATAAGTGATAAGGTTAGCGGCGATGCCGCTGACTACGTATAATAAGAAAAATCGGAAAGATTTTATCATTTGCTCAATAGCCGGCCCGAAGATAATGAGAGCAAATGTATTAAAGATAAAGTGTATAAGTGAGCTATGAAGGAAAATCGGAGTGAGTAATCTCCAAAGTTGTCCCTCTTTTATGTATAAATTTATACCTAACATTTTGCTTATGATTAAATCATTTGATATTAAAGGTAAGTTAGCTAAAATGAAAACGACCATGTTTATACCTATAATAGATGTCACAACGGGGTACATTTTTATAAATTGTTTAAAGCTTTCTTTTCTAATAAACATAGCTCTCACTCCATTATTCATTGCGTGATATTCACATTTTATGCGCGTAATATCTAGATTAGAAGGAGAATAAGGATGATTACAGGAATTGGTTTAGATATTATTGAGATATCGAGAGTGCGACATCTTTCGGAAAATCAGCCTAAATTTGTGCGCCGTATATTAACAGAAAGAGAATTTGAATTGTATCTTACATATAGTAAAGAACGTAAGGTGGAATTTTTAGCTGGACGATTTGCTGCGAAAGAAGCTTTTTCTAAAGCGTTAGGAACTGGTATAGGTAGGGGCGTTGGATTTCATGATATTGAAATTGATTATGATGATAAAGGAAAGCCGATTATTATTGCTCCTAAATCAAAAGGAGTTCATTTGTCCATTACACATTGTCAGGAATATGCGGCTGCTCAAGTGATTATAGAAAGTGAATAGAGAAGAAAAGGATGAATTGAAAGAGAACTTTTGATTCATCTTTTTTGTTGTTTAGGAAATTATAAAATTTTTGACCTGTGAATTGTTTGTTTTTGAAAATGTTGAAGTCTAGCTCCAGTTCCTAGTCCCCAATGCCATAAATCAATCCCGTCCAGAAGGCGCTTGCGTTTTTGGTCTGTAGAAAGATTATGAGAAATAAAAGGTTTTTCTTAAATGCTTGTCATGACTTGGACATATTCGGTGAAGCACCGTCATATACTTTTATTGCTATAGGAGACAAGGTCGGTAATGGGAATTTTGGTGAAAAGATTGAGCTAATTTCATTTTCTGTTTGAAAAAAGATAATTACGATAGTAATCCATACCTAATCATAGCCTTTTTGTCTCTCTTTTTTAAATAATAAAAGGGGTTGAACGGATGAAAAAATTATTTGTGCTCGTTACAAGTATCTTATTGTTATTATCTTTGGCAGCGTGTGGGCAGAAGTCTCAAGAAGATGTAGTGAAATCTTTGAATAAAAAAGTCGCGGAAATGAAAAGTTATAAAGCAAATGCAAAAATGACTTTAAAGATGGGAGAGGATCCTCAAGTATATGATGTAGAGATATGGTATAAAAATCCTGATTTTTATCGGGTGAAATTAAAAAATGAGAAAAAAGAACAAAGTCAAATGATTCTTCGTAATAAGGAAGGTGTATACGTTTTAACACCAGCGTTGAATAAGAGTTTTCATTTTCAAAGTGATTGGCCAAAAAATAGTAGCCAGGCTTACTTATATGAATCGATTGTAAAGGATATTGTTTTAGATAAAGACGCAACATTCAAAGCAACTGATAAACAATATGTTTTTGAAACAAAGACAAGATATCAAAACAGTAAAATGCTTCCGTATCAAGAGATTGTTTTAAACAAAAAAGATCTTGCTCCAGTTAGTGTGAAGATAAAAGATCCTGATAAAAATACGCTTGTAACAGTAACGTTTTCTAAAGTAAGCTTTAATCCTTCTTTTGATAAGGATGCTTTTGATATGAAAAAGAACATGACAGGCGCTCTTATTGAAATACCAGCAATGGCAGAAGCGGATCAAGAATTTAGTTTAAATTATCCTACGGAAATTGAGGGTATTACGTTAAAAGAAGAAAAAGAATTCACGTCTGATGACAGCATAAGTTATGTATTAACGTATGAAGGAAAAGAAAAGAGCTTTACTATGATAGTGGAAAAAGCCAAAATTATTCAGACGATGAATGCTACACCGGTTATGGGGGATTTAGTTGACTTAGGCTTTACTATTGGTGTGATGACGGATAATAGTATTTCTTGGACATATGAAGGTGCTGATTATAAAATTGCATCCGATAGCTTGTCTAAAGCTGAAATGGCTGAAATCGCTCGTTCCGTTCAAACAAAGCCGGTAAAATAAGAGTACCTTAGAGTAAGGGTATAAATGAATAAAGTATTAATAAAAGAGAGTCATACAAATATTTGTGTGGCTCTCTTATCTAAAGAGAATAAAATGTTAAGAAGGGAAGGGGTTAAATAGCCCATTAGAAATCGTAAGAATTCTTCTTTTCTTTAATGGAAGTTTCTAATCTGTTATCCTATATATAGTTTACTCATAATAAGGGATGGGAAGAGACAAAGAAGGAAGGTTTATCAAAGTGAATTCAGCATTTTACAGAGATACATGGGCAGAAATAAATTTAGATTACATCTATGACAATGTAAGTAAAATGAAAAGTATGCTCAATGAAGATGTAAAGCTATGTGCAGTTGTCAAAGCAAATGGATATGGGCATGGAGACTTAGAAGTAGCTCAGACCGCGATAGAGGCAGGTGCTGACTTCTTAGCAGTTGCTTTCTTAGATGAAGCTATTATATTGCGTAAGAAAGGCATAGTATGTCCGATTTTGGTTCTTGGTGCAGTTCGAGCTTCGGATGTAGAAATGGCTGCTAGGTTACATGTGTCGATTACAGTATTTAATAATGATTGGCTAAATGAAGCATCAACTCATATTCCTCAAGGCCTAAAATTACCGATTCATATTAAATGTGATACAGGTATGGGGAGATTAGGATATAGAGATGCTAGTCAGCTAAAGGCGGCTGAAGAAATCATTCGTCAAACGGATGTTTTTATGTTTGAAGGAATTTATACGCATTTTGCTACAGCTGACGAATTAGATTTAACGTATTTCAATAAACAATATGAACGTTTTCAAGAAATGGTTGAACAATTATCGGAGAAGCCTGATCTTGTGCATTGCGGAAATAGCGCGGCTGCATTACGATTTCATAAGACATGGTGTAACGCAATTCGTTACGGGATAACCATGTATGGATTAAGTCCGTCTCCTGAAATAAAAGAGGAGATCCCTTTTGCCATCGATGAAGCCTTCTCACTTCATACGAAAATTGTTCATGTTAAGCAAATAGAAAAAGACGACCATGTTAGCTATGGGGCTACTTATACGGCGCAAGAAAAGGAATGGATTGCTACTTTACCTGTCGGTTATGCTGATGGTTGGATTCGGAAATTACAGGGACAAGAGGTTTTAATTAATGGGCAAAGAGTTCCGATTGTTGGCCGGGTTTGTATGGACCAATGTATGATTAAGCTTCCTTCTTATTATCCAGTTGGTACTGAAGTAACGTTAATAGGGAAGAATGGTAATCAAATGATTTCGATTGACGAAATAGCAAGGAAGTTAGATACGATTAATTATGAGGTTACGTGTATGATTAATTGGAGAATTCCTAGAATTTATAAAAGGCATGGACAAGTTTGTTCTACACGTAACGAGATACTAAAAATGTAAGAATGTATGAATAAAACTAAAGAGGCAATGCCTATAATAATATTATGGAAAAACCAATATTCCCTTTTCATTCTCCCATTTTAATGGTAATATGAAGGGTGAAAAAGTATAAAGTATAAAGTGTGTAGTGATGGTGGAGGTGTATGCTTGTGTCTGAACCCAGCGCAACAAGAGAAATATTAATTCAATTACCTCAAAATCTCTTGACTGAACTTGATGGATATGTGCAGGAAGACGATGTAAATCGTAATGAATTGCTATATCGTGCAACGAAAATGTATCTTCACGAACGAAAAAAGAGAAAAATTCGTGATGAAATGAAACGTGGCTATATTGAAATGGCTACAATTAATCTAAGCATTGCTTCTGAGGCCTTTCTTGCAGAATATGAGGCTGAGCACTGCGTTGAACGTTTAGTAAGCGGAGGATGATCCTTTGATCGTTGTTAAGCGTGGTGACGTATACTATGCAGATTTGTCCCCCGTGGTTGGTTCCGAGCAAGGAGGAACTCGCCCTGTGCTGATTATTCAGAATGATATCGGTAATCGCTTTAGTCCGACAGTAATTGTGGCAGCTATTACTGCGCAAATACAGAAGGCTAAGCTTCCAACACATGTAGAAATCGATGCGAAAAAGTATGGATTTGAACGAGATTCTGTCATTCTTTTGGAACAAATACGAACCATTGATAAGCAGCGCTTAACTGATAAGATCACTCATTTAGATGAGCTCATGATGAAGAAAGTAGACAATGCTTTACAAATCAGTATGGGACTAATAGAGTTTTAAATTTTTATAAGTTTCATTAACCCCTTTTAGTAAAGGGGTTATTTTTTTAAAGAAATTTAGACAATTGCATTTTGTATTAACGCTATTTATCTGTTAGTCGTATATACTTTTGCTTTTTATGTTTAATAATTTCTATAGCGGGTATTAAAGAAGTTTGAATATTTTTCACAATTTATTGATGATTCTCTATGCTGTGAATTTTCCTGGGAAAGGTTTAAACTTTGAGTTAGCGTGGTTTTTAATAAAAGAGAGAAAAAGTTGTTTTGGTTATAGTATGAAGGAATTATTATAAAAAAGTGATAATTATGTACTTATTCTTACAATAAGATAACATCTCGGGGACAAAATTATTTAAAAATTATTAATGTGTTAAAATGGGAGAGGGTAGTATGAAAAGAATAATGTTTGACTATATCTCAAAAAACAAAACTGAAATTTTAGATAAATGGGTAGATTTGATGAAAGAAGAGGCAGATGACCGTATGGTTAAAGTCGTATCAGATCAGCTGTTTTTTGAGACAAGCAATGAATTGATTGATCTCATTATCACTTATAAGCAAGAGTCGCAAAATGAATTTAAAGAAAAGCTAACGGAATTCACTGAGAAAATTGTCTGTTTTGGATGGCCTTTATCATTTGTCATTACGGGTCTTAAAAAGGTTAACCATTTAGTTTATAAAGGAATGAGAGAAAAAGGAAATTTTGTTACAATCGATGAAATGGAAATATGGTTCGATTTCGATGAATGGTTGAGTACATTATATTCAGATATTATTAATACATATACACAAACTTGGGAAAGAACGGTTTCTTTACAAAAAATCGCTCTTCAAGAATTATCTTCTCCTGTTATTCCTGTATTAGAAGGAATTACGGTAATGCCACTTATAGGGACGATTGATACTGAAAGAGCAAAACAAATTATGGAGAACCTATTGGTTGGAGTTGTAAAACATCGTTCAGAAGTAGTATTAATTGATATTACTGGCGTTCCATTAGTAGATACAATGGTAGCGCATCATATTATCCAAGCGGTTGAAGCTGTTAGATTAGTTGGAGCAACTTGTATACTTTGCGGAATTCGACCAGAAATTGCACAAACAATTGTAGCTTTAGGTATAAATTTAGATGGTATTAATACGAATAACTCTTTAAAGAGTGGGTTTGAGGCAGCATTGATATTAACAAATCGTAAAATTAAAGAGGTAGATGCTAAATGAGAATACCGATATTAAAACTATATGATTGTCTGCTTATTTCTATCCAATGGGAACTAGATGATGTAACGGCATTACAGTTCCAAGAGGATTTACTAAAGAAAATACACGAAACAAGTGCTAGTGGTGTAGTAATCGACTTAACTTCTATTGATTTTATAGATTCATTTATTGCTAAAGTGCTAGGTGATGTTGTGGATATGTCGCGTTTAATGGGAGCGAAAGTGGTGATTACAGGAATTCAACCAGCGGTTGCTATCACGCTTATTGAATTAGGGATTAATTTCCAAGATGTATTTACAGCGTTGGATTTGGAAAGAGGTTTAGAAAAAATACAACAGGAATTGGGGGATTGATTATATGGATCAATCCTACGTGAAAATATTCAATGAGTGGGATATTGTTGCTGCTAGACAACTTGGTAGAAATAAAGCGAAAGAATTAGGTTTTGGTGTTGTTGATCAAGCTCGCATAACGACGGCGATTAGCGAATTAGCGAGGAATATATATTTATATGCAAAACAAGGGAAAATTTTAATAGAACTTATTGAAGAGTCAGGGCATAAGGGCCTAATTATTATTGCAGAAGATAATGGTCCTGGTATTTTAGATATTGGTAGGGTAATGGAAGATGGCTTTACAACATCAGGTGGGCTTGGAGCAGGTTTACCTGGCGTAAAAAGACTAATGGATGCCTTTGATATAGAATCTATTCCTGAGAAAGGGACAAAGATTACTGTGACGAAGTGGCTTCGTTAGGGGGATACGATGGAAAAGGAAAGAAATGTTGAAGAGCTCTACCGAGAAGCGTTAACAAACTTTATAAAAGAGCAGTCGGAACAACATTTATATAAAGGGCTACAATTAAGTAGAAAAACGATGGAATATAATATATCACCAGAGGAAATAATTAATTGGCATAAAGATACGCTAATTCAATTATTTCCTGAAATACGACCTGAAATCATATATTCATTTGATTTTTTAATTGAAATGATGATGTGGTACGGTATTTCTTATAGTGAAACTCAGAGTCTACGTCACATACAACAAGAGCTGCAAACAGAAATGGAAGTAGCAGCAAATCTTCAAAGAACTCTTCTAGAAACAAAAATTCCAGAAATTAATCAATTAGAAATTGGTACGATTAGTGTACCGGCAAAACGGATGAATGGTGATTATCATCATTTTATGCTTGATGAAAAAGGTCGTGTTGGTGTCGCGATTGCAGATGTTATTGGGAAAGGTATTCCCGCAGCGTTATGTATGGCTATGATAAAATATGCAATGGATAGTATTCCGAACCAGGGACATATGCCAAGTAATGTATTACAATCTCTAAATAATGTTGTAGAGCAAAATGTAGAAGAAAGCATGTTTATTACAATGCTATATGGATTATACGATCCCGAGCTTCATACGTTTTCTTATTCATCTGCAGGTCATGAACCAGCTATGTATTATAGCGTGAAAAATGACCAATTCGAAGAACTGCAAGCAAAAGGTCTTTTGCTCGGTATAAACAAAAATACAACCTATCGGCAATATGATAAACATATTGAAATTGGAGATTTCATTATTCTTATGTCTGATGGCGTAACCGAATGTAGAACTGAAAAAGGATTCATAGAAAGAGATTATGTGATGGAGATTATTAAAGAAAATCTTCATTTAAGACCAAAAGAAATTGTACTTAATGTTTTTAAACATTTGGAAAAACTGCAAGATTTTCAACTGAGAGATGATTTTACCTTGATTCTGATAAAAAGAATGGAATAGTAGAAGTTATAATATAGTAGTTTAAAAGAGCAGATTAGGGGTATTATAAATTTTAGCATTTATTAACTGAGGTGAACTGTTTAATGAACATGGTGATTAATATTGAACAAGTTGAGTCAGGTGTGAAAATATCGATATCTGGAGAGATTGATGCATACACAGCTCCTGAACTTAGAGAAAAATTATTTCCTTTAGCAGAGCAAGCTTCAATAAAAATGACGATTGATTTAACAAATGTTTCTTATATGGATAGTACGGGTTTGGGAGTATTTGTAGGTGCGTTTAAAATGGTGAGAGCGAATGATGGAGAGTTCCAAATTGTAGGGTTATCTCAACGTTTAAAACGCCTATTTGATATTACGGGCTTAACAGAAGTTATGCAGATTAATAGCGTTGAAACAAAAGGTGGATTGTTATGAGTCAAAAATATGATTATATTGAAATGAAAATTCCAGCGAAGCCGGAATATATTAGTGTTGCTCGTTTAACGATCTCAGGTATTGCTAGTCGAATTGGCTTTTCTTTTGATGATATTGAAGATTTGAAGATAGTTATTAGTGAAGCCTGTACGAATGCTGTACATCATGCGTATGGAGAGCTTGAAGAAGGCGATATTAAGATTGGTTTTGGTTTATTTGAAGATCGTATAGAATTAGTCGTTGCTGATAATGGTCAAAGTGGTGATTTTGAAGAGATTAGACAAGGAATCGGACCTTACGGTAAAGAAGAAAATGTGGAATTGTTAAGAGAAGGAGGATTAGGTCTTTATCTAATTGAATCGCTAATGGATGAAGTTAAAATACATCAGCACCAAGGTGTTACTATTTTTATGACCAAGTATGTTCAAGGAGAGCAGGTGGAGAGTGATGTCAAGACAGTCTCAACCTAATCAGGAAACCCGAAAAAAGGTTAATGATTGGATTAAAGCTTATCAACTTAATCAAGATCAAGAGGCACAAGAACAACTTGTTCTCCACTATAAAGGTTTAGTTCAAATAATAGCTCATAAATATGCTAAGGGTAGAGCCTTTCATGAGGATATTTATCAGGTTGGGATGATTGGGCTTTTAGGTGCAATACGTAGATATGATGATGCATATGGTAAAACATTTGAAGCATTTGCAGTACCTACTATTATAGGAGAAATAAAACGATATTTACGTGACAAAACATGGAGTGTTCATGTACCTAGAAGAATCAAAGAATTAGGTCCGAAAATTAAATCTACAGTGGAAGAGTTAACAACACAGCTACAACGTTCACCTAGAGTGGATGAAATCGCAGCTTATTTAGAAGTTTCGGAGGAAGAAATTCTAGAAGCAATGGAAATGGGTAAGAGCTATCAAGCTCTTTCTATGGACCATAATATTGAAGCGGATTCAGATGGTGGCACTGTAACGCTTATGGATATCTTCGGAGAAGTAGAAGATGGCTATGAAAAGGTTGATCAAAAAATGGTGTTAGAAAAGGTCTTGCATGTTCTAACGGATCGAGAAAAGAAAATTATTCACTATACGTATTTAGAGAATATTAGCCAAAAGGAAGCGGGAGAAAAATTAGGGATGTCTCAAATGCATGTTTCTAGACTGCAGAGAAGAGCCATAAAAAAACTACGAGAAGCGATACAAGTAGAAGAGAACTCGGAGATTGCTAAATGATTGAAGATTACATCAAGAATGAAAAGTTGGAATTATCAATAAAGCAAGTGGCTAAAAATGATGCGCCGTTTTGTGGAGACTCTTATTTTTACATAATAGAAGAAGATTATTTTATCTGTGTTCTTGCTGATGGACTTGGAAGTGGAGAATTTGCGTATGAATCATCACAATCAGTAATAGATGTAGTGAAAGAATATCATCAACTTGAGTTAGAGACCTTGTTAGATAAATGTAATCGAGTGTTAATCAATAAAAGAGGGGCAGCTGTAGCGATATTAAAAGTTTATTTTAATAAACAACAGTTTCAATATATATCGGTTGGAAATATTCGTTTTTTCTTATTGCAGCCGTCATCAGATAAATTGATTTTCCCTCCACCTACCTCTGGTTTTCTTTCAGGTAGGGCGATGAAGTTTCAATGTAAAACCTTTCAATATGAACCATTTTCACAGTTTATTTTATATTCTGATGGGTTAGAATTGAAAGAGATTAAAACTTATTTAAATAGAAGAAATTCGATCAAGCAAATTACTAATGTGATTTGGAATGCGAATGTTGGACAATCAGATGATACAACGCTATTAATGGGGAGCTTATTTCAATAGAAGTAAGCTTTTTTGTTGCAAAGATAAGGAACTAAAGCATTGAAGATAATGAAAGCTAGAAGATAAATGAAGGTCTTTCTGAATTAGAATGATGGGGAACAATTTGGTAAAATAGAAATAGACTATGTGTTTGGAGGATATAAATTGACAATAGTAGAAAATCAATCAATAGATGTTAGTGGAGTAATTTCTAAAGAGTTAAAGCTTGGGCAAAAATCAGTTCAACAAGTAATTCAACTATTAGAAGAAGGTAATACTGTTCCGTTTATTGCACGTTATAGAAAAGAAATGACAGGTAGTTTAGATGAAGTGCAAATTAGAGAAATTATGAATCGTTGGCACTATCTTGAGAATTTACATAAAAGAAAAGAAGAAGTTATTCGTATCATTGATGAACAGGGTAAACTAACACCAGAACTGCAAGCGGCTATTCTTCAAGCAGATAAGCTACAGGTTGTAGAGGATTTGTATCGTCCATATAAACAAAAAAGACGTACAAAAGCTACAGTAGCAAAAGAAAAAGGTTTAGAGCCTTTGGCGCAGTGGATTCTTACTTTTCCGAAACAAGGAAAACTCGAGGATTATGCTAAAGATTATATCAATGAAGAAAAAGAAGTTCATACAATAGAGGATGCTATTAATGGTTCGAAAGATATTATTGCAGAAATCATCTCGGATGATGCGAATATCAGACAATGGATTCGAACAACTACTTTTAAAAATGGAAGCATTCAGTCTGTACTAAAAGATGAGGAGAAGGACGAAAAGAAAATCTTTGAGAATTACTATGAATATGAAGAGCCTGTACATAAAATCGTTCCTCACAGAGTATTAGCTTTAAATCGAGGTGAAAAAGAAGAAGTTCTAAAAATATCTATAAAAATCGATTCGGACAGAATTCTTTCATACATCTCGCGTCAAATCATTAAGGTTACGGCCTCAATCGTAGAAACGGTTGTGAAAGAAGCTATTGAAGATGCATACAAGCGCTTAATCCAACCTTCTATTGAAAGAGAAATTCGTAGTGAGTTAACAGAAAAGGCAGAAGATCGAGCTATTCATATTTTTGCAGAGAATTTAAGAAATCTTCTTCTTCAACCACCTTTAAAAGGAAAAGTAGTTCTAGGATTAGATCCTGCTTATCGAACGGGGTGTAAGCTCGCAGTGGTTGATGAGACAGGGAAGATGGAAGAAATAGCTGTTATATATCCTCATCCACCTGTTTCTAAAAAAGAAGAAGCGAAGAAAAAGTTCATTTCAATCTTAGAACAATATCAAGTAGAGCTAGTGGCGATTGGTAATGGTACAGCTTCTCGTGAATCAGAACAATTTGTTGCGGATATTTTACGTGAAATGGACCGTGATATTCACTATATTATTGTTAATGAAGCTGGAGCAAGTGTTTATTCAGCATCTGACTTAGCTCGCGAAGAGTTTCCTGATTTACAGGTAGAAGAGAGAAGTGCTGTTTCTATTGCAAGAAGGCTTCAAGATCCGCTTGCTGAATTAGTTAAAATTGATCCGAAATCAGTTGGGGTTGGGCAATATCAACATGATGTATCACAGAAAAAATTAAATGATTCATTAACGTTTGTTGTGGAAACAGCAGTAAACCAAGTAGGTGTGAATGTTAATACAGCCTCCTCGTCATTATTACAATATGTTGCTGGATTATCGAAAACGGTGGCTAATAATATTGTGAAAAAACGTGAGGAGGAAGGGGCTTTTGTTTCGAGGGTTCAATTGAAGAAAATTCCTCGACTTGGAGCGAAGACTTATGAGCAATGTATAGGCTTCTTAAGAATATTAGAGGGGAAAGAACCGTTAGATGGAACAGCGATACATCCAGAAAATTATAATAATGTACTAAGCTTGTTAGAAAAATTGGGCTTTAGCACAAAAGATATCGGTTCTAAATCATTGCAAGAAGCATTACAAACCATTGATTATGCTTCAGTCGCTAGCGAAATGAATATTGGTGAAATCACATTAAAAGATATTGTTGATTCCCTTATGAAACCTGGTAGAGACCCTCGTGATGAATTGGCTAAACCGTTATTAAAACAAGATGTATTAAAAATGGAAGATTTATCACCAGGTATGGAGCTTCAAGGAACGGTTCGTAATGTTGTAGATTTTGGAGCGTTTGTGGATATAGGAGTTAAACAAGATGGTTTAGTTCATATATCTAAATTAAGTAACCAATTTGTAAAGCATCCTCTTGATATTGTTTCTGTTGGAGATGTAGTAACAGTTTGGGTGGATAGTGTAGATACGAAAAAGCAGAGAGTAGCTTTAACAATGTTGAATCCTTCAAAATCATAAATTGTATTATATGAAGAGGAAGGGAACTCCGAAAGTTTTATATGGGAGATTCCTTCCTTTTTATCGTCAATATATACTTATTACACTGGTTTAAAATTTGTTTTAACTTCTAGGAATTCTATGAAATGTGTTTAGAATTAGTGTAGAAGAAAAAAGTGAGATAACAGTTACAGTTTAACTTTATTAGTTTTCATATAGAAATACCAGCATTGATTTAAGACATGAATTTGATACGTATCTTTTTCATAAAAGGCTCTACGGATTTGACTTTTTAACCAATTTGGCATATTTATACCTCCATTAGGTTAGCTAGGTATTGATTATTGTATGCTATAATGGTTGTCATGTTTCTAAAAAGGAGGGAATTAATCTGAATGACATTCAATTACAAAAATTAACGGAAGAAATATCACTACAGTATTTTCACAAGCCATTTAAACATACAGCATTTTTTAATAAACGATTGCGTTCTACTGGTGGGAGATACATGTTAGATAGTCATAATATAGAAATTAATTATCGTCATTATGAAGAGTATGGTGAGGATGAACTGATAGGTATAATTAAACATGAACTTTGTCATTATCATTTACATATTGAAAAAAGGGGTTATAAACATAGGGATGCAGATTTTAAAAATTTGTTAAAAATAGTCAATGCTCCTAGATTTTGCTCACCGTTATTACATAATAAGAAAGCGAAGGCAAGTAAACGCTATGTCTTTCAATGTACATCCTGTAAGACAGAATTTATTAGGAAAAGAAATATGGATATAAGTAAGTATGTTTGCGGAAGATGTAGAGGAGTATTAAGAAAAATAAGTAACTCTTAGTAGAGCTTCACTATTTTTTAAAAAATATAGGATCTACTCTTGACATGAAATAAGAACATCTTTATAATTCAAATAGTCGATAATGTATTTTACTTATCGATTTAAATGATAACTCTTTATTCCGCAGTAGCTCAGTGGTAGAGCACTCGGCTGTTAACCGAGCGGTCGTAGGTTCGAATCCTACCTGCGGAGCCATTTTTATGTATTGGGGAAGTACTCAAGAGGCTGAAGAGGCGCCCCTGCTAAGGGTGTAGGTCGGGTAACCGGCGCGAGGGTTCAAATCCCTCCTTCTCCGCCATACTTTAATTATGTTGGCCCGTTGGTCAAGCGGTTAAGACACCGCCCTTTCACGGCGGTAACACGGGTTCGAATCCCGTACGGGTCATATTAACAAATGGGAAGCGATTAATCGCCTCCCATTTGTTAACCACTCATATCAATATTATGATTAATGCTTTGAAAGTTTTTTTAAAAAAAGACTTGCTTTCAATATTGTGGGTATGGTATTATAAACGGGTTGCTTCTTAAAGGAATGTTAAGAAGATAACAATCGAAAAAAGTTATATTAAAATACTTTCTTCTTCAATGGGCTATAGCCAAGCGGTAAGGCAACGGATTTTGATTCCGTCATGCGAAGGTTCGAATCCTTCTAGCCCAGCCATTGAGCCATTAGCTCAGTTGGTAGAGCATCTGACTTTTAATCAGAGGGTCGAAGGTTCGAATCCTTCATGGCTCATTTTCACAGCATGCGGGTGTGGCGGAATTGGCAGACGCACCAGACTTAGGATCTGGCGCCTTACGGCGTGGGGGTTCAAGTCCCTTCACCCGCATTTCAAACTTTTAAAAATAACAGTTGACTTTAATAAGTTATGCTGATATAATAGATTTTGTCAGTTTGCGACTTTGCGGTCGTGGCGGAATGGCAGACGCGCTAGGTTGAGGGCCTAGTGGGGGAAACCCTGTGGAGGTTCAAGTCCTCTCGGCCGCATCAAATGACATCTTAGATTAATATGCGCCCGTAGCTCAATTGGATAGAGCGTCTGACTACGGATCAGAAGGTTATGGGTTCGACTCCTTTCGGGCGCGCCATAAAATTTTATATTCATATTTAAAAACCGGGGAGTAGCTCAGCTTGGTAGAGCACTTGGTTTGGGACCAAGGGGTCGCAGGTTCGAATCCTGTCTTCCCGATCAATCTCCTAAATTTTATATATGCGGGTGTAGTTTAGTGGTAAAACCTCAGCCTTCCAAGCTGATGATGAGAGTTCGATTCTCTTCACCCGCTCCAATTTTAAAACCGAATGTT